>CALFYN010000287.1 GCA_937952345.1 uncultured Acidobacteriota bacterium | reverse complement strand
GCCGCTGTACGAACCCCTCGGCCTGGCGCACGCTTTCCGGTGTGCCGATATCGAGGAACGGCGCCTGCACGCCCACAACCCGCAAATCCGCGCCGCCGGCGAGCAAAGCCGGAAACACATCGGTTTCCATGCTCAACGGCTGCTTGCTCGGGAAACGATCGAGGGTGGCACGGCGGAAAAAATAGACTCCGCCGTTGATCAACCCGCGCCCGGGACGCTTTTCATGGAATCCGAGCAGTCGCCCGGCCTCATCCATCGCCAGCGATCCGTAACGGCTGGTGTCCTCTACCTCCACCCCCAGCACCACCCCATCAACGCCATCCCGCGCCATGGCCGCCAGCGCCGCGGAAACATCGGCCAGCACGAGGGAATCGCCATTGGCCACGACGAAAGGGTCGCTTAGGGGCGCTTCGGCGGCGGCGAATAACACCGCTCCGCCCGTGCCTAAAGCCTTCGGCTCACGGACAGTAGCAACCTCCGTGCGTCCGGCGAAGTATTGTTCGGCGACCTCGGCCAGATGGCCGAGCGAGAGCACGAAGCGGCCCACACCCTGGCCCTTCCAATACCGGATAGCCCATTCGAGGAACGGTTCGCCCAAGACCGGAATCATCGGTTTCGGGACGTCGGGGTACAATTCGCGGATGCGCGTGCCAAAGCCGCCCGCCAGGAGAATCGCCGTCAGTTCCGCCATTAATTCAGAAATGCCCGGTAGAGGAAGGTGGCCATCTGCTCGCGTGTCACGGTATCGTCGGGGCAGAATCCCGCCCCCGACCCGCAGCCGAGCGTCACGCCCAATTCCCGCAGCTTTTGAATGAATTTGAACGACGGGTGCGTCGAAGGCACATCGTTGAAATAGGCCGTTTGCGGGAAGCTGAAATCGTCGCCGAGCAGCGCGCGGAGTTTTCCGCGGACGAGGAAGATCGCCATTTCGGTGCGGGTGATGGGAGTGTCCGGGCAGAATGTTGTCGCCGTACAGCCGCTGGCGATTCCCAATTCCCGCATTTTCTGAATCTGCGGGAAAAACTGGTGTGTCGAGGGTACGTCGGTGAAGTAGGGTGTGGCCGGGAACGTGAACGTATCGCCGAGAATCGTGCGGATCACGAACGCCGCCGCCTGGCTGCGCAGCACCGGATTGCCGGGGCAGAAGGTGGTGGTGGTACAGCCTAGGGTGATCGCCCACATGCGCAGGGTGTTGATGGCGTCATAAAAGACGCTGGAACTGGAAACGTCAGTGAATTGCGGGCTGGTGGCCACGGGGAAGTATGCGGCTCGCGTTCCGTAGACGCCAAGGCCGCTGACACGCGGCTTGGCATACTGGCCGTACACCCACATTCCGCCCAGGGTGGGATCGAGAGATGCTCCGAAATAGTCGCCCCAGCGCTGGCGGTCGCCGATGAGGTACCAGTCTTCGCCCGCCTTCACTTCCGTGATTCCGGCATAGGTGAGTGAGCCGGTGGAGTCCGTTGTTGTGCCTGTAATCAGCTTATTGGGGAAAGCATTGCCGGGCCCGTTGCTGGCGGGGACATCAAAGGCCGGATAAAAGTAGTTCCCATTTGAGAGACGTCCTTGTAGCGTCACCTTGTTCGTGGCCAGGTCGATGCGGTCATAGGTTACCGTGGTGGGCTCGGTCGTATAACCGGAGTTACGCGCGGTAAACAACACCCCATTGCGGACCACGGCCTTCAATACCGCGCTGAAGCCCGAATCGAGGCGGATGGCGGTGCCCAGTTGTGGAATCGAGGCGGGTACGTCATAGGGCCACACACCGCGGATGGTGGTTCGCACCGCGGCCGGTGCGCTGCCGGTGGGATCGTTGATGCGCCATACGGTCAAATAGTCGGCGTTGGCGGTTGTGGCGGTGTTCACCAGGATTCCAGGGCTGGTTGCGGACCCGGGGCGTCCGCGCAGAATCGTGGGCTGGATATGCGCGGCCTTGCTATTGTCCTCATTGCGCAGATCCCAAATATCCTGGAATGTCAGCGCCGTTGTGGCCGGGTTATACAGCTCGCTTTTCTTCAGAATGCGAACTTTCGCATATTGGAACGTATCGAGAAACACCGTCAGCATGTCCGTGCAGAGGTACACAGCGTTGCTGTCGTAGCCGAATTGCGTGAAGTCGATTTCAAAGTTGGTCTGCGTGGTGCCGTTGACGCTTCCCTCGAGCGCCCAGTTTTTCCACCCTCCGGCGAATGTCGATCCGTTGGAAACGGAGATGAGGAAATAGGTTTTTCGCGTCGCCGTGTCGAGTGAGATCGCTGAGAGTAGGAAGCGTCCGTGCAGGGAATCGTACAGAATTTTCGGATCGAAGATGGCGCAGGATCCAATCGTGCAGACGGTCGGGACGAGGTTGTTGAACCACTGCTGCAGGCTCTGGAGATTGCTTTGCGTGCCGGTCTTGCTGTAGCGCGCGATTTGGGAGTTGATGACGGCGATGAGATCCTCGGGGCCGGCGGCAAGGTCGGGATCGGGTGGCGCCAGTTGTTGGGCGATGCCTTCAAAATTGGCTGTGGCGGTCAGCCCGAGCGGCTGGCGGGGTTCGAAAATCGGAGCTCGGGCCTGAGTGTAGTCGGACAAGATCAAACCCGGGGGGCCGGTGATAATCGGCCGGCGCGCCTCGGCGATCGCTTTCCGCTGCAAATACTCTTCCAGGGGAACGGCCGTATGATTGCGGACCGGCATCTGCGGAACCACCACGGGATTTCCCGGCCGCGTCGGGTCGTAAATGGCGCCATAGGGTGTGCTGCCCATGGCCGCCGGCTGGCGGGCCATGCTGGACTGTCCGGCTGTTTGTGCCGATTGCTGCATTCCCAGCAGCTTGCGCCACCAGCGTACGGGCGTTTTCGCGGGTAAAGCGGCCATCGCCGGAGCCGGCTCTGGCTTCAGGTTGGGCAGGTGTTCCGGGAAAAATTCCACCCCGCGCGCCGAACGGCCGGCCGCGGTTTTCTGGGCTAGTCCATCCGCCCCGAAAGCCAACAGAAAGAACACAATGGCACCCGTCCGCCCAAACGCTCGTGGCAAATCCGCCTCCTTTCGCAATACCATAGTCTACCCTAA
>CALFYN010000286.1 GCA_937952345.1 uncultured Acidobacteriota bacterium | reverse complement strand
GCCGTCAGCGCCATCAATATCAAAAACGCCGGCACATTGAAAATCGAGCCCGTCGCCTGCCCACCCACAAACATCGGCTCCGAGAACGCCTTCGGCAAATGAAACCCGAATAGCGAATCCAGGATGTCATTGAAATACGCCGAAAATCCCACGGCCACCGCCATGTTCGATACGGCATACTCCAGTATCAGATCCCACCCCAGAATCCACGCCACAATCTCGCCCAGCGTCGCGTACGAATACGTGTACGCCCCGCCCGCGATGGGAATCATGGAAGCCAGTTCCGCGTAGCACAACCCCGCCAGCGCGCACACAAACGCCACCAGCGTGAACGACAACGCAATCCCCGGCCCCGCCCCCGGACGCCCGATCGTCGACACCGAATCCGTCCCGTGCCGGATCAGATCCAGCACCGGAGCATTCATGATCGACGGCACACTCAGCGTTTCTCCGGCGGCCGCCGTGCCCGTCAGAATAAATATCCCCGAGCCAATCACCGCGCCTATGCCCAAAGCCACAAGGCTCCACGGCCCCAGCGTGCGGCTGAGGCGCTTGCCCGGCTCTTCGCTCGCCGCGATGAGGTCGTCGATCGACTTGGTGCGCAGATATTGGCCCATGGAAAATTGGGAACGCGGCGGAGAGACTCCCCGCCGCGCGGCAATCAAGAAAAGGAGGGAAAACTAGCGCTTGCGCTGGCCCTTCACCATCTTCTGCACTTTCTTCTTCAGCGAGCCCCGGGCCACGCCCGCCGCCCGCTTCGCCGTCGGCGCCGCCTTCTTCCGAGCAGCGCGCTTGGCCGCTTTCCGTTCCGTCTTATCGGTGATGTGTTTCGTGTTCATGCTTATTCGGTTATTCCTGCGTATTTCGCGATCAATTTTTTTAAACCATGGCCGGGAAAGCTCACGGTCAGTTTGGCGTCGGGCCCTTCGCCTTCAATGCGCACAATCGTGCCCTTGCCCAATGTCGGGTGGCGGATGGTCGCCCCGGCCGAGATCTTCGATTTCGGTTTCTGCGCCTGTGGCGCCTGCTTCATCCCCGCTTGCGGAGACGGCGGCCGCACCGGTGCCGCGGGCTGCGGCGCGCGCGGCGCGGCGCCCGTCATCCCTGGCATATTCACCGGCAAATTGCGGTCTTTGAAAAACTGCGCGACGTTCTCCACGGAGTTGTACGTCTTTCCAGTGTAGAGATTTTTCCGTACCGTGTGGCGAACCTCATATTGTTCGCTGAACAGGTCCACTTCCCGCGCCGATGGGCTGCCCCCCATCTTGTGCACCAGTTGCGGCGGTATCTCCCGCAAGAAGCGGCTCGCAATCGATGGCTCCGGCGGCGATCCGCCCCACCTGCGCCGCATCCGCGCCCACGTCAGATACAGCATCTTCTCCGCCCGTGTCATTCCCACGTAGCAGAGCCGCCGCTCTTCCTCCAGCATGGCCTCGGAATCCCGCGAACGCTGGTGCGGGAATAATCCCTCTTCCATCCCGGCCAAAAACACCACCGGGAACTCCAACCCCTTCGCGTTGTGAATCGTCAGCAGCGATACCTGCGATTGCTCATCCACGGAATCGGCATCGGAAACCAGCGCCGCATGATCCAGAAAATCCGACAGCGTCTCGCCGCGCTCGGCCGCCTCGGCCGCGGCATTCAATAATTCGTTCAAATTCTCCAGCCGTGTCTGCGCTTCTTCGCTCCGGTCCAACTCCAGCATCTTCTGATAGCCGGAATGCTCCAGCACCGCCGCCAGCAGTTCATCCACCTGCCTCCCCGTGAACGTCCGCAAATACAGAATCAGATCGCGGAACCCTTTCAGCGCCGACGTGGCCCGCGAACCCAGTTCGTTGCCGTCCACGAAGTGCCCCAGCGATTCCCACATGCTGATCTTCTGCTCGTTCGCCGCCTGCTCCAGCGCCTCGATCGTGCTCTTCCCGATCCCGCGCGCCGGCGTATTAATCACCCGCAGCAGGCTGATATTGTCCGTCGGCGTCAGCAGCATCCGCAGATACGCCAGCGTATCTTTTATCTCCGCCCGCTGATAGAAACTGAATCCGCCCACGATCACGTACTTGCGCTTATACCGCCGCAGCGCCTCTTCAATCTGCCGCGACTGCGAGTTTGTGCGATACAGCACCGCCACCCGCGTATCCGGCTCCGATTTGATGACCTTCTCAATGGTATCGGCGATGAACAGCGCTTCATTGTCCGAATCCATCGCTTCGTACACCGTCAGCAAATCGCCCTTCGCCCCCGCGGTCCACAGCGTCTTGCCCTTCCGGGCTTTATTATTCGCCACCACCGCGCCCGCGCCTTCCAGAATGTGCTTCGTTGACCGGTAGTTCTGCTCCAGCCGCACCACCTTCGCCCGAGGGAAATCCTTCTCGAAATCGAGAATATTGCGGATATCCGCGCCGCGCCAGCTATAAATCGACTGGTCCTCGTCGCCCACCACGCACACATTCCCGCGCACTCCCCCCAGCAGCAGCATCAGCTCATACTGCGACCGGTTCGTATCCTGATACTCATCGATCATCAGGTACTGAATCCGCTCGTTCCACGCCGTGCGAGTCGCCGCATCATGCTGCAGCAGCCGCACCGATTCGAGCAGCAAATCGTCGAAATCCAGAGCATTCGCCGCCCGCAGCCGCGCCTCGTAATTCTCATACAGCACCGCCACCCGCGTCGCAATCGGATCGGTCGCCTGCGCCTTCATCTCATCCGGCGAAACCTTATCGCTCTTCGCCTTGCTGATCATCGACAGCGCCGCCCGAGGCTCCGGATTCTTCGCCTCAATCCCCAACTGCCGGTAAATCGACTTCAGCGTCGACACCTGGTCATCGTCATCGTAGATGGTGAAGTTCCGCGTAAACCCCGGTCGGATATCCGCCAACCGGTCCCCATGGCGCCGCAGCAGCCGCACGCAAAACGAATGGAACGTAGCCACCGTCGGCGCTTCCGTAATCCGGCTCCCCGACAGCAGCGCCTTCACGCGGTTCCGCATCTCTTCCGCGGCTTTGTTCGTGAAGGTCACCGCCAGGATAGACCACGGCGGCACACCGCGCTCGCAGATCATATGTGCGATGCGGTGGGTAATCACCCGTGTTTTGCCGCTGCCGGCGCCCGCCAGGATGAGCAATGGCCCGTCCAAATGGCGTACGGCGTCGGCTTGCTGGGGATTCATCCCCGCCAGAAAATCCATGTGTGTCGTTGGGAACGCCGAAAAAGTCGAGCGGTCTCTTGCTATTGTGACATACCCGCAAGGCGCGGTTCACGTACACCGCGCTGCCGAATCCGTCGTGGGGCGGGACCCCTGTCCCGCGGCCAGCCCCCCGGCTGGCCTCTCCGAGTCACAGGTTTTCCTTCGACTCACTCCGCTAACTCATCCTTCGCCGACGAGATCAGCAGCAGCAGGCACCCATTCTCCGTGGAAATCCGGCTATGTACCCGGTCCGCATCAAACCGGCTGTAATCGCCCGCCGTCATGATCACATCGTCCTGCCGCACATCCCCCTCCAGCACCAGGCACTGTTCCATAGCCGTGTGCCGGTGCGCCGGATAAAATGAGCCCCGCTCCATGCGCAGCAGGTTCGTGACCATCGTCGTTTCCCGATCGTAATAGAGCGTCTTATACGTAACACCCGGAAACGGCGTTGCCTTCCATTTCCCTTCGCTGCTGCGAACCACGTGCAGGCCCGACTCCGCATCCGGCTTGGCGATGCGTCCCAGCAGCCGTTCTCGCAACGCGGGCGGCGGCGGCGCCTCGGGCACGCTTTCCGCCAGCAACCCGGCAGCCGAGGCAAACGATTCCGCCTCTTCGCGGCACTCCGCACACACCGTCAAATGCTCTTCAAACTCGCGAACTTCCCCGGCGGATAAAGCACCCACGGCATACAACGCCGCGGTCGACCGCATCTCGTCTTTGTCATGCGTGTGCGCCATGCCCTATGCCCTCCCCTCGCCGATGAAATCCCGCAGACGCATCATACCCAGCCGTACTCGTGTCTTCACCGTGCCCAGCGGCAGCTCCAACCGCTCCGCCATTTCGCTCTGCGATAGGCCACGAAAATAGGCCAGTTCGATCACTTCCCGGTGTTCCGCCGGCAACGCCGCGATCGCCGCCGCCACCGTGCGCCGCTCCTCACTCATCGCGGAAAGCACCTCAGGCGATGGATCATGCGAAGGATGTTCAAAGTCCACCGGCGCCGACTCCCGCTTCTGTCGCGACGCATGCGAACGCAGCCGGTCGAGCGCCCGGCTCCGCGCAATCGTCAATAACCACGCGCTCACGCTGCCACGCCGCGCATCAAAGCGGCACGCCTCGCGCCACGCCTGCAAGTACACGTCCAGCGTCACCTCCTCGGCATCGGCGGGGTTGCCTAAAATCCGCGATACCAGCGAGTGCACACGCGAAGCGGTCTGGTCATACAGCGCCGCGAAGGCTTCCTGATCCTGGCGCGCGCAACGCTCCAACAATGGGAACAAGTGGCGGTCCTTGCCCTGCCACACACTCGTCCCAATCGCTGCCGGAGCGCTCACTTCAGGGGATACGGATTCTGGTAACGGATCGGATTCCAACACCGCAAGAATACCGCAAACGCTATCGATTCGGGACAACCCAACACGCCGCCAGTCTTCGCGCACCTGTCATTGTGCGTTTGTGCTATTATGCTCTTGTGCGAACCACCCTCGATATCGCCGACGAAGCCTACTACCTCGCCAAAGCCATCGCCCGCGACCAGAACCGCAGCCTTGCCCAAGTCGTCAGCGATCTCATCCTCCAATCCGCCAAGGGTGCGAAAGGTGCGGAAATCACAATGAGCGATTACGGCTTCCCCACCTTCCGCTGCATACGGCCCGTTACCTCCGAAGATGTCAAAGCCCTTGATGTCGAAGAGTAAAGTCTACCTCCTCGAGGCCAACGTTCTCATCGCGCTGGCGACGCCCGAGCACAGTCTAAATGCCCGTGCATCGGCCTGGTTCCGTAAAGGACATCACTTCGCAACGTGTCCCATCACACAGGGAGCCCTGGTTCGATTCCATCTCCGCACCGGAATAGATGCCTCCGCCGAGTCCGCGAAGCGCCTGCTCTCCTCCATCTCAGCTCTCCCCCGCCACGAGTTCTGGCCCGACGACGCCTCCTACCTCGACCTGCCAACGAAAGGTATCATCGGGCACCGCCACGTCACCGATGCTTACCTCGTCACCCTGGCCCACAAACATGGCGGCCTTCTCGCCACCCTGGACCAGGCACTCGCCGCAACTCATCCCACCACCACATCCCTCATCTAACACCCACCCCGGTGCTACCCTGAAATCGATCATGCTCACCCGCCGCAATCTCCTCCTCTCCTCCACTCTCGCCCCCGCAGCCTTCCCCCAGACCCGCCGCCCCAACGTTGTCTACGTCATCCTCGACGACCTAGGCATGTACGACACCGGCTGTTACGGCTCCCGCCACATCCACACTCCCAACATCGATCGCCTCGCCGCCGAAGGCATGCGTTTCACTCAGGCCTACTCCGGTTGCACCGTCTGCGCCCCGGCCCGCTGCACCATCATGACCGGCATGCACATGGGCCATGCCTCCGTCCGCGCCAACCCCGGCGGAGTCTCCCTCCAGGCCTCCGACTTCACCCTCGCCGAAATGCTATCCAAGGCCGGCTACGTCTGCGGCGGCTTCGGCAAATGGGGCATCGGCGACATCGACACCCCCGGAGTCCCCGAAAAGAAAGGCTTCCAGCGCTTCTTCGGTTACTACCATCAGGTCCACGCCCACAACTACTACCCCGATTACTTGATCGATTCCGGCAAGAAAGTCCCCCTCCCCGGCAACGAAGGCTTCTATCAGCCCAAGCCCCCACCCGGCGCATTCCCCACCGTCGATCCCGCCTCCGGACGCCGCCGCGAATTCAGCGCCCAACGCATCCAAAAAGAAATGCTCGCCTGGCTCCGCACCCCCCGCGACCAGCCCTTCTTCTGCTACATCCCCCACACCATCCCCCACGGCTCCCACGAAATCCCGCAAGACGACCCCGCATGGCAGATGTACAAGGACAAGCCCTGGAGCATCGCCGCCCGCGTCCACGCCGCCTTCGTCACAATGGCCGACCGCTTCGTCGGCGAAGCCCTCGCCGCCCTCAAGGAAATCGGCCAGGACGACAAAACCCTCTTCCTCTTCAGTTCCGACAACGGAGCCGCCGACACCTTCGGCGGCGCACTCGACTCCGGCGGCCAGCTACGCGGCAAGAAAACCGAAATGTATGAAGGTGGCATCCGCGTCCCCTTCCTCGCCCGCTTCCCCGGCCGCATCAAGCCCGGAACCACTTCCGATCTCCCCATCTACTTCCCCGACCTCATGCCCACCATCGCCGATTTCACCGGCACCCGCCAGTTCCTTCCCGCCAACATCGACGGTGAATCCTTCGCCGCCGAAGCCACCGGAAAATCCCGCCGCCGCACCCCCCGCGAAATGTATTGGGAATGGAACGAGGATCATTTCCGCCTCCCCTACAAAGTCTCCCGCCAGGCCTGCCGCCGAGGCCAATGGAAAATCGTCCGCAACGACGTCACACGCCCCTGGGAGTTGTACGACCTCTCCCGCGACCCCAGCGAGAAAAACGACCTCGCCGCCCAAAACCCGCGCATCGTCGAGCAACTCGACGCCTGGGTCCGCGCCCACCGCGCCGATCCCCCGGAACAAATCGAACCCTCCAAGCCCAAAGGACAACGTTGGCGATGATGAGCCGCCTCGGTACAGTGCCGTCCCATGCGACTATTGGATCCAATTCGACGGCGCTATCCCGCTGCCCTCAATGATTCGATCTCGGTGGGCGACAGGTAGAGCCGAATCGCCTCCTCCATCCCGCGCCTCGCTTCCTCTTCTGTTTCGCCGGCCGAAGAACATCCCGGCAACTCAGGGCAGACCGCCGAGTAGCTCTCCGCCTGCGTGTCGTACTCCAGAATCACGCGAAGCCTCATTCTTTCAATGTACCGTCAACCGTTACGCTACAATGCGACGACATCCATGCACCGCCGCCAATTCCTCCCACTCCTCGCCACGCCGTCCATCCTCCCGGCCAAGCCGCCCCGCCCCGAAATCGTCAACGCCCACTACTTCCGCGCCCACATGTACACCATGGTCCCGCGCCACGTCCGCGAGGACCTCCAGTGGATGGCCGATGCCGGCTGCACCCACCTCACTCTCGCCGTCCTCGAACAGGACCTCTTCGCCGCCGTCGAAAACATCGAAATCGTCTGCAACGAGGCCGCCAAACGCAACCTCAAAGTCATCGCCACCCCCGCCCGCTGGGCCGGACTCACCGCCGGAGCCCCCAAAGTCCCCAGCCTCTTCTCCACCCTGCATCCGGAAACCTGGATCCGCAACCAGGACGGCTCCGTCTACCAATCCCCGCGCGTCTCCGGCGTCATCAGCAGCATCCACCACCCCGCCACCTTCGATTTCTTCTGCCAGTCCCTCACCACCCTCTTCACCAAATTTCCCCTCGACGGCATGATCTGGGATGAGCCCAAAGGCTTCCGCCTCGACTACAGCAAAGCCGCCCTCACCAATCTCTCACCCACCGCCCCCCGCGAGCAGCACTGGAAAGCCACCGCCGATTTCTACGGCCGCGTCAGCCGCTTCGTCCGCGAAAAATTCCCCGCCAAACGAATCGCCATGTTCGTCCAGGCCCACAACAATCTCCAACAAGTGGAAATCTGCGCCCAAATCCAAGGCATCGACACCTTCGGCTGCGACGGCCGCCCCTGGGACATCGACACCGACAAGCAATGGTCCGAAGGCCCCAAACAGGAAGACCAGGAAAGCGGCAAAGGCAAAGTCCTGCTCGGCAAAGGCGAACGCATCACCACCCTCGCCCGCAAATACAACAGGAAAACCCTCATGCTCGCCGAAAACCACAACCTCCCCGCCAAAATGCTCCCCTCCATGGAACAAGGCCTCCCCAAAGTCCTCGCCCTCCCCCTCGACCACCTCATCTTCTACTACTACCCCCGCAACATCGAAGACCCCGAACGCAACATGGCCATCATCGCCCGCGCCCTCAAAAACGCCTGGTAGCGCGTTTACGCTACAATACGAGATTTGTCAGCCGCTACTCAGACTGCATTGATCTTTCCTATGTTTCTCGAACGCGCCGGGCGCTGGTTCCTCAACTCCGGCATCCAGGAGGAGCACGGCGGTGTCGCGCGTTACTACCGCATCGACCTCGGCCGCAATCTCCGCATCTCCACCGAAATCACCGGCTACGCCGTCAGCGCCCTTGTCTATCTCCACCAGCAAACCGGCCAGCAGGAATACCTCGACGCCGCCATTCGCGCCGCCCGCTTCCTCACCGATTCCGCATGGGACGCCGAACGCCAGGTCTTCCCCTTCGAATGGCCGCCCACCCAGGCCCCCGAGGAAAACCGCGTCTATTTCTTCGACGGCGGCATCATCATCCGCGGACTCCTCGCCCTCTCCCGCGCCACCGGAGACACCCGCTACCTCCACGCCGCCATAGCCTGTGGCGATGGCATGGCCCGCGTCCACGAGCACAACGGCGCCTACGCCCCCATCCTCCAACTCCCCAACCTCGAACCCCTTCCCTACGGCGGCAGTTGGTCCAACAACCCCGGCTGCTATCAGCTCAAATCCGCGCTCGGCTGGCGTCAACTCTGGGAAGCCACCGGCGAAGCCCGCTACGAATCCTGGTTCGAAACGGCCCTCAACCGCGCCCTCGCAAACGACGCGCAATTCCTCCCCGGCACTCCCGAACGCCACCGCGTCATGGATCGCCTCCACGCCTACTCCTACTTCCTCGAAGCGCTTCTCTCCGTCTCAGACCGCCCCCAATGCCGCGAAGCGCTCCGCAACGGCATCGCCAAAGTCGCCTTCTACCTCCGCGACATCGCCCCCGAATTCGCCCGCTCCGATGTCTACGGCCAGCTCCTCCGCGTCCGACTCTTCGCCGCCGCCCACCAAGCCGTACCGCTCGACGCCGCACAGGCCGCCGAAGAGGCCGCCGCCATGGGCGCATTCCAGCTCGAATCCACTGACCCGCGCCTCGATGGGGGCTTCTGTTTCGGACGGCGCAACGGCGCGCTCACGCCCCACGCCAATCCCGTATCCACGGCATTTTGCCTGCAAGCCCTCGCAATGTGGCGGCAGCATGAAGGCGGGGCCATCCGCGAAAGCTGGCGAGACCTGATTTGACCGCCAAGGTCGCCTTCGTCAGTTGCAAGGATCACCTCATCGCTCCCTACCTGGAGCGCATGGAAGCCCTCTTCCCCGATATCCCGCTCTACGTCGTCGCCGAATTCCCCCCGCCGCGCGGCAAGTGGATCCCCTACCATCCCACGCGCAGCGCCGCCGATAACTTCGCCCGCCTCCAGGCCGCCCTCGGCGGCGCCTCCATCCGACTCTCCGGCGCGGTCCTCGAACCCAATACCCCCTATTGGCCCATGCGCTGGATGGCCCTCCGCCTCTCCCCCCTCCGCTTCATCGCCTTTAACGAAAATCTCGATCATTTCATGCTGCGCCCGCGATCTTTACCCGTAATGGCGCGGCATTTTCTCTGGCGCACGAAAAATTTCCTCCGCTGGCAACTCCGCCCCGGCGGCACCGCCTACACCTGGGCTTGGCGATTCCGCCACCCCAGCGCCATGAAGCGCCCCGCCTCCTACCGCGCCGCCCTCATCGCCGGATGGTTCGCCCGCCAGGTCCGCCGCCTAAGATCCCCCCGCCCCGATCCCGCCGCCCAACCCAAACCCGATGGAATCACCGTCGTCGTCCCCACCCGCAACGGCAAAGATCTAATCGCCCGGCTCCTCCCCGGAGTCCTCGCCGATCTCCCGCCACAAAGCGAAATCATCGTCGTCGATAACGGCTCCGACGACGGCACCGCCGCGTTCCTCGCCGCCGAGTACCCACAAGTCCAAATCGAACTCAGCCCCCAACCCCTCTCCTTCGCCGCCGCCGTCAATCGCGGCATCCGCGCCGCCCGTTTCTCCCACGTCTGCCTCCTCAACAACGACATGATCGTCGAGCCCGGCTTCTTCGCCCCCCTCCGCCGCGCCTTCGACGAAATCCCCCATCTGTTCTGCGCCACCGCGCAAATCCTCTTCCCCGAAGGCATGCGCCGCCAGGAAACCGGCAAAGCCGTCTGGTGGACTCCCGAATCCGGCCGCACTCCCCGCGATTTCCCCGTCCGTTGCATCGAGCCTTACTCCGGCGAAACCGGCACCTACGTCCTCTACGGCAGCGGCGGCTGCTCCATGTACGACACGGCCAAACTCCATCAAATCGGCTGCTTCGATGAAATCCTCGCCCCCGCCTACGTCGAAGACCTCGACATCGGTTGGCGCGGCTGGCAGCGCGGATGGCCCACCGTCTACACAGGCGATGCGCGCGTCACCCACTTCCATCGCAGCACCACGTCCCGCTACTTCAAGCCCGAAATGCTGCAAAGCTTCGTCGAATACAACTTCCTCCGCTTCCTCGCCCGCCGCGTCGCCGAACCCGCCGTCTTCGCCAAACTCTGGCGCGACGCCGTCTCCCGCCTCAATCTCCTCGCCATCGATCAGCCCTGGTTCGTCACCTGGGCCCAGGAAGCCCTCGCCTTCGCCTGGAAAGCAACGCGCCTCCTACAGCCTGCGCCCGCCCCACTCTTCTCCGAAGAGGACATCCTCGCCCTCGGCAGCGGAGCCGTCGCCGTCTTCCCCGGCGCACTCCACCGCAACAAAAAACGAGTCCTCGTCGTCAGCCCCTACATCCCCTTCCCGCTCTCCCACGGAGGCGCCGTCCGCATCTTCAACATGATGCGCTGCGCCGCCGCCGACTACGATCAAATCCTCATCGCTTTCGTCGATGAACTCGGCCCCGCCCCCGAAGAGCTCAAAAACATTTGCACCGAAATTGTTCTGGTGAAGCGCCACGCCACCCATCTCCTCGAAGACTGCGGCCGCCCCGACGTCGTCGAGGAATACAACTCCCCCACCATGCACGCCGTCCTCCGCCAGATGGCCGCCAAATGGCGCCCCGCCGTAGCCCAACTCGAATTCACCCAAATGGCGCAGTACGCCCCCGCCTGTGCCCCCGCGCCCACCGTCCTCATCGAGCACGACATCACCTACGACCTCCAGCAGCAGATGCTCGAAAAGAACGAGGATTGGGAAACCCGCCGCCAGTACGAGCGCTGGCTGCGCTTTGAAAAACAGGCATGGCGCGATGTCACCGCCGTCGTCGTCATGTCCGAGAAGGATCGCCTTGAAGCCGCCGCCGATATCGGCGAAGCAAAAGTCACCTGCCTCGCCAACGGCGTCGATCTCGCCCGCTTCCAATCCACCGGCCGCCAACCCGACCCCGCGCGCATCCTCTTCATCGGCTCCTTCGCCCACCTCCCCAACATCCTCGCCATGGACTTTTTCCTCCGCGAATGCTGGCCCCTGCTCGCCGATACGAACCCCGTCCTCCACGTCATCGCCGGCTCACGCCATCAGTATTTCCTCGAACGCTACCAGGACATCGTCCGCATCGATCTCGCCCAGCCCGGCATCGAAGTCGAGGATTTCGTCTCCGACGTCCGCCCCGCGTACGAACGCGCCGCCATCGTCATCGCGCCTCTGGTTGCCAGCGCCGGAACGAACATCAAAATCATGGAAGCCATGGCCATGCGCAAAGCCATCGTCAGCACTCCCGCCGGCATCAACGGACTCAGCCTCACCCACGGCCACGACGTCTCCGTCGCCCATACGGGCCCCGAAATGGCCGCCGAAATCCGCCGCCTCCTCAATGACCCCGCCGCCCGCCACAACATGGAAGAAAACGCCCGCCGCACCGTCGAGCGCGAATTCGACTGGCACGCC
>CALFYN010000285.1 GCA_937952345.1 uncultured Acidobacteriota bacterium | reverse complement strand
TGGCCTCAAGACTCTTCGCAAGATCGGGTTGCCGGAATACTTCGCCGGTGCCGAAGGCGCCCCCGCGGTTCAACAGCGCTTTGACGGAAGAAGGATAGGGCGTGAGCTTGGCGATCGAAGCATTGTGATTGCCGGTCGCCCAATGCGTCAGTGGGTGGCCGTCGCGCGCCGCGGCTACGGCGTCGCCGAGCAGTTCCGGATACTTGCGCGTGCCGTATTTGCGCAACGCCAGATCGAATCCACCCACCGCGCCCGGCACCGTCGAGGACAGCATGCCTTCGCCCGGAATGCCACCTTCTTTGCGATAGCGTTCCACCGTGGCGAGCTTCGGCGCCGGTCCTGTGCCGTTAATAAAGACCACCCTTTTCTGCGCACCGATGTAGGCGAGCAGAAACGCGTCGCCGCCCAGCCCCGATTGATGTTGCTCCACCACCGCCGTCATGTAGAACACGGCCACCGCTGCGTCGATCGCGTTGCCGCCCTGCTGCAGCACCCGCAATCCGGCCAGCGCTTGTAACGGGTGCTCAGCGGCCACCATGCCGTGCGTGCCCATCACTTCCGTGCGCCACACGGGTCGCGTCACTTCAGGAGGATCCTGCGCCAGGCATGCGCCACACACAAGAGCAATCCACAGCCGTTGCAACATAGATTCGATTATATGAGGCGAATCGCGATGGCACATGTTGGCGCGCGGCACGCTTTCCTGTTAGATTGCACAGATGCCGCGAATACTTGAGGAATATGAACGCCGCACGCCCGCATCGCGGCGCTTGCATGCCGCGGCATGCGAGGTTCTGCCCAATGGCGTGACCCACGTCGCCCGCTACCTGGAGCCGTATCCCATCTACGTCGCCGAAGCCGCCGGAGCGCGCAAGCGCGATGTGGATGGCAATGAATACGTCGATTTCTTCGGGGGCCATGGCGCGTTGATTCTCGGCCACAATCATCCGGCCGTGATCGATGCCGTTCGTGCCCAATTGCCTCGCGGCGTGCACTACGGCGCTTCCCACGAACTCGAAGTGCGGTGGGCGGAACTGATCCGCGACATGGTCCCCAGTGCCGGCCGCGTGCGCTTCACGGTCACCGGCACCGAAGCCTCCATGCTCGGGATAAGGCTCGCCCGGGCCTTCGCGCGAAAGCCCAAGATCGTTCGCTTCGCCGGCCATTTCCATGGCTGGCACGATCACGTCTCGTTTTCCGCCGCCGGTGCCGACGGCATTCCGAACGGCCTCGTGGAGGACGTGATCATTCTTCCTCCCAACGACATCGACGCCGTGCAGCGATGCGTGTCGCAGCGCGACGACGTCGCCGCGGTCATCATTGAGCCCACTGGCGCATCATTCGGCATGATCCCCACCGGTGGCGATTTCCTTCGCGCCTTGCGCACCATCACCGCGGAGCATGGCGTCCTGCTGATCTTCGATGAAGTGATCAGCGGCTTCCGTTGTTCGCCCGGTGGCGCGCAGCAGCATTTCCAGATTCAGCCGGATCTCACCGTCCTCGCCAAGATTCTCGCGGGCGGCTTCCCCGGAGCCGCAATTGTCGGCCGCGCCGATATTCTCGCCGCGCTCGATTACACGCCCGGCGCACCACCGCGAATCATGCATCAGGGCACCTACAACGCCGAACCAGTGTCTGCGGCTGCGGGCATCGCCACGCTCTTGCAGGTTCGCGACACCGATGCGATCGCCCGCGCCAATCGTGTCGCCGCGGCCATTCGCGCCGGCTGCAATGACGCCATCCATCGCAAGAGTGTGAACTGGGTTGCGCACGGCTGCTTCTCCGAGTTCCATATTCATCCCGGCGGATCGGAGCCGCCCACGCAAAAGGGAACCGTGCCACTGGCGCTCATTCACAAAATACGCCTCGCCATGCTCTGTCATGGTGTCGACTGGAATGGCTGGCCCGGCGGACTCGCTTCCGCCGCGCACACCGATCGCGATGTCGAAGCCACGGTCGAAGCGTTTCGCCACACGCTCGATTGGTTGGGTGAGGAGGGCGCCCTTTGACCGCCACCACCCCCGCGCAGCGGCGCGTGCTGGCGCTTGTGTTCTCCGCCGCCATGCTCACCTACTTCGACCGCGTCTGCCTTTCCACCGCGGCCCCGTCCATGCAGGCGGAACTGGGATTGACTCAGGTGCAGATGGGCTATGTGTTCAGCATCTTCAACCTCGCCTACGGACTTGCCGAGGTGCCTTCCGGCTGGCTCGGCGATCGTTGGGGACAGCGGTTAATGATGTTCCGCATTGTGGGTGGATGGTCGCTGTTCACGATGCTCACCGGAGCCGCTCGCGGCTACGCCTCCCTACTGGCCATCCGGTTTGTCTTCGGCACCATGGAGGCCGGAGCCTTCCCCACGCTCTCGCGGGCCCTTTCCCACTGGTTCCCGCCCGAGCGGCGCAGCCGCGCGAACGGAGTCATGTGGACCGGCGCGCGCCTTGGCGGAGCCCTTTCGCCCGCCATCGCCGCCGCGATGATTCTGTGGATCGGTTGGCGCTGGACATTTGCACTCTTCGGAATCGTCGGCATCGCATGGTGCGCGGCATGGATGCTGTGGTATCAAGACAACCCGCTGGGCAAGGCTCACGCCCGCACGTTGGAACCGGTTCCGTGGCGGCGCCTGCTCACCAACGGCACCATGCTCGCGCTCTTCTGGGCGTACTTCGCCTCAGGCTTCGGATTTCAGTTCTTCGTCACGTGGTTGCCGACCTTCTTAATGAAGGAGCACGGACTGACGCTGGCGCGCTCCGGAGTCTACGCATCGCTGCCCTTGCTTGCCGGTGCTGTCGGAAGCTTGCTGGGAGGCTTTCTCGCCGACCGCCTGGGCCGGCGCGTCGTAGGCGTTTGCGGATTTCTCTTCAGCGCCATTGCCTTTGTCGCCTCATCCTTTGCGGGGTCCGGCGAAGCAGCCATCTTTGGCCTCGTGCTGGCGGCGGGCTTGCACGACGTCACACTGCCGGTGGCATGGGCTACCTGCGTCGATGTTGGCGGGCGGTTTGGTGGAACGGCGTCCGGCTACATGAATCTGGCGTCCAGCATCTCGGGTACGGCGGCACCCATCGCCGCCGCGTGGCTGGCCGAATTCAGCGGCACCTTCGGTATGGTGTTCTGGGTGGCCGCGGCGGTCTACGCCATCGGCGCCGCGTTGTGGCTGGTCATTGATCCGAAACGGGGACCAATTAGCGAATAAGGAGCACAAGTGCGTATGGCACGCAAAGACTATTTGTATCAGCACTACACATGGGTGGAATTGAAGGAAGTGGCTGCAAGGAATCCTGTGGTTGTGGTTCCTGTAGGATCCGTGGAAGATCACGGGCCGCATCTCCCGCTCGATACCGACAACTTCCTCATCTGGTCGATCTGCGAAGAAGCGGCTCGCCGAGCCGGCGGCGATATTCTGCTCATGCCGCTCATCCCCTATGGGTTCGAAACGCACCACATGGATTTTCCCGGCACCATCGACATCCATATGGAACACATGCTGCACTTCGTTCTGGATGTCACCAAGAGCGTCGCGCGGCATGGATTCACGCGCATTCTCCTCGCCGACGGCCATGGATCGAACATGCCGATTCTCGACCTCGTGGCGCGCCGCACCATCATCGAAACCGATGCGCTCTGCGCGCCCTTCCTCTGGCCGTCCCTGGCGCTCAACGATATCCGCCAGGTGCGCGAATCGGGCCGCGGAGGCATGTCGCACGCCTGTGAACTCGAAACCTCCGTGTACCTCTACCTCGACCAGGAGCGCGTGCAGATGAACAAGGCCGTGCGCGAAATGGAACAGCCCGCCTCCGATTACATCTGGAGCGATCTGCTGAGTCCAGGACCCGTGCGCATGATGGACATCTGGACGCGTTTTTCCAAGTCCGGAGTGAACGGCGATCCCACGCTCGCCACCGTGGAAAAAGGCAAGATCATCTTCGAAGCCGTCGTCGAGAACTTCGTGAAGTTCGCCCGCGAGTTCCGCCGGCGCCAGAGCGGCGAGCGCGTGGATCTGCACTAACCCGCGTCCAAAACATTCTAGCGCTACAATGTTTTGGAACAATGCAGCACGCAACCCTGGTCCAACTCGGCGTGCGCTGGCTTTCACGCCAGTGCTCCGTCGTGCTGTATGAGGCCGCCGCGGTCCGCAAGGAAATCCCCGATGTCATCGGATGGGCAGGCGCGCGCGCGGTCCTCATTGAATGCAAAGTGAGCCGCGCCGATTTCGTTCGCGACTCCGCCAAAGTCACGCGCGCCAATCCGAAACTCGGCATGGCCCATCGCCGTTATTACCTCAGCCCCGTCGGCGTCATCCAACTCGCTGACCTTCCCCCCAAGTGGGGCCTGCTATGGGCCGACAAAGGCCAGATCACCGTGCAGCGCGAGGCCCGCGGCTTTCCGCAACGCAATCTCCTGGCCGAAGTCGAGTTCCTCAGCACCATGTTGCGCCGCGCCCAGATTCGCATCGGCACACGCCCCCTTTCGGAATGGCTCCGTGGCGAAAACCGCTTCGAAGCCCGCCAGGGCATATCGCCGAACACACGGGCGAAAGCCGCCGCCGCGCATCAAAAATAGAACTTCGCCGCAACCTGTATGATGCGCGCATCCGCGGCACTGTTCACCAGCCCGAACGTCGCAAGCCCCAGCGAATTGCCCGGTGCGCCGAAGAACGGCGTATTCGAAGCATTGAAGAATTCGCCGCGCAGTTGCAGATAGCGCATCTCATCGATGCGGAACACCTTGTACATCGCGAGATCCAGGTTGCGCAGTCCCGGCGCCGTCACCAGATTGCGCCCCGCCGTGCCGAACGTGAACGCCGGCTGCCGCACGAAGGCGTCGGTGTTGAACCAGCGCGCCAGCGTGCGCTGATCCGATGGCAGATTGGGCGATTGGCCCGGCACAACGTTCGGCCGCACCGACGCTCCGCCCCCGACATTGGCCGGGTCGCCTTGCACGCCGATATTCACCCGCCGCCCGGAATTGAACGTCAGGATGCCGCCGACGGCCCACTGCCCGATCAACAGATCCGCCCACTTCGGCATGGCGTTCCCGAAAGCGCGTCCGCGGCCCCAAGGCAGATCGTAGTTCGAACTCATCACAAAGCGGTGAGGGAAATGTTCATCGGCAAGCGACTTCTCAGCCTTGAAGTTCGTCCGGTCCTGCACCGCCACTGCTGCCGTGCCTCCCGCGTCAGCCCCGCCTCTGGCATCGCTGATCGTCTTCGACCACACGTACGACGCCAGCAGGCTCAGCCCGTGAGACATGCGCTTTTCCACCTTGATCTGCATCGCGTGATAGTTCGAATTCGCACTGAACTCCCGCCGGAACGTATCCGCAAGCGGCGTCACAACGTAATCCAATCCCGGCACGGCGAGTGTCGTGATTGGCCGGCGCGCATTGATGTTCCCAGGCCCTGGCAGGGGCGCGTTCGAATCGTACCGCTGCAGCAGCCGATTCCCCTTCGTCCCCGCGTAGCCGAGTTCCAGGGCGATGTCCGCCGCCAGTTCGCGCTGGATCGTGAAGTTCCACTGCTGCGAGTATGGCGTAAGATTGGTGCGGTCCTGCGAGATGGTCTGCAGGTTCGTCACCCGCGAAGACGTCGCCCCGGCCGGAAACCCGTCCCGCAGCACGATCGTCGGCACAATCGAATCCGTGTTGAATCCCGACTGGAAGAAGAACGGCGCGCTGCAATGCAGAAAGCGGTCCCCAATATGATCGACGCCGCCGTAATAGATCCCGTACCCCGTCCGAATCACCGTGCGCGAATCGAAGCGGTAAGCAATCCCGAAGCGCGGTGCGAAGTTCAGATAATCCGGCCGCACCGTCGACCGCTCGGCAATCCCGCCATCGGTGGCCAGCCGCAACTCGGGCCGCCCGGGGTTAGCGTCAATGTCGAAGTTCGAATAGCGGTTGTATTTTTCAAACCACGGTCCGATGTACTCATAGCGCAGCCCCAGATTCAGTGTCAGCCGGTTGCTCAGTTTGAAATCGTCTTGCACATACAAGCCATGGAGCCGCCGCCGCTGATTGCCTTGCGCCACCGTCGACAACTGCGAGTTGAACGGAATACCCAGCAGAAAATCGGCGAAAGAATTGCCGAACGTGTTGTTGGAGCTCTGCCGCGAAAAGTTCCCGTTGAACGTGAACGTGCCGTTCGATTGGAACGCCTGCAGATGCGGCGACTGGATGAACATGAAATTGCCGCCCACCTTCAGCGTGTGCCGTCCGCGCGTCCACAGCAGATCGCTCGTCAGTTGCCGCGTCTGCGAATCGGAAAATTGTGGATTATTCGCCGGCGGTCCCAGCGGAGAATAGCCTTGCACCGTGAACAGCGCGAAGCCCGGCAGTGTGGTGTTGGCGCCCCGCAGCCCGATATCCGGATTGCGGTTGCGATCGAGCGGAGAACCGCGATTCGTCAGCAGCCGGTTCCAGCTCACCTTGAACGTATGGAACAGATTCGCCGTGAAGATGTGCCCGTGGCTCACCACGAACGATTGCGGTTCGTTGTGATTGAACGCCGGATCGCCCGCCCCGAATGCCGGAGCAGGCAGATTCGATTCCGGAGTCAGCAGATAATCCTGCTTGCTGTAGCGTCCGTAGATCGTGTCCTTCGGCCCGATCGTGTGATCGATGCGGATGTCGCCCTTGTGCGTGTTGGCGTCCGAGCGCGGGTTCGAAAAGTAGTTGTTGATGATGCCTTCCCGGTTCGGGTTCGGTGAGAACGCCGCAACGTTCGCCGCCACCGCATCAATCCGGTTGGTCGGAATGATGTTGCCCGCAAACGGCAGCCGCGACCGCGTCGCTGCGTTGTAGGTCGCCGGATCGAAGATCTGCGTCGGCCGGTTGTTGAAGAACGAACTCGAGAAGTCGCCGCGCTTCTCCGCCGCCGTCGCCACCGTCGATTGGGCTGTCCGCGCCGTATACTCCTTCGTTCCTTCGTAGTTCACGAAGAAAAACGTCTTGTTCCGCAGAATCGGTCCGCCCAAAAATCCGCCGAATTGATTGCGCCGGAACACCGGGATATCCGTCCCTGGCCTCTGGAAAAAGTTCCGCGCGTTGAACGCTTCGTTGCGGATGAACTCGAATACCCCGCCGTGAAACTCGTTTGACCCCGACTTGATCACCACATTCACCACTCCACCCACGTTCCGTCCGAACTCGGCCGAGTAGTTCGTGGTCTGCACCTTGAACTCCTGCACCGCGTCCACCGATGGCGAGATCACCTGCGGTGAGCGCCCCTGCGCCGCGTGCTGATTGGAGTTGTTATCCATTCCATCCAGCAGATAGTTGTTGTGGCTCACGCGGAAGCCGCCGGAACTGAAGCCCTGAAATCGCGATCCCGGCGGAGGCACATTTGTACCAGCCGTCAGCAACGCGAGTTGCAGGTAATCCCGGCCGTTCAGCGGCAGATCGACGATCTTCTTGTTCTCAATCACCTGCCCGCGCGAGGCTTCCGTCGTCTGCAGCAGCGCCGCGTCCGCGGTCACCGTGATCTGCTCCGACGCAGTACCCAGTTGCAGCGTGAGATCGAGGCGAATCTCATCCTGAATCTGCAGCGTGATTCCGCTACGCACCAGTTTCTTGAAACCGGAGGCTTCCACCGTGACACTGTATGCGCCCGTGCGCAGTGGGATTGACCGGAAATTCCCGGCCGCGTCCGTGCGTGTCTGCTGCGTGACGTTGGTGCCCGTGTTGGTCATGGTCACCACCGCCCCCGCAACTCGCCCGCCGGACGGGTCAGTGATTGTGCCGAGTATCACGCCTTGCTCCACTTGGCCGATTGCCGGCGTCAGCAGGAGAAGCGTGGCGAACACGAAGATCAGGAAACGTGAAGATGGCATTGTTAGACTCCTTAGCGATAACAAGATCGGTATATCTGTTTCGCCGTCAGTCTATCAAAACTGCCACTGCTACTTGCCCACCCGACGCCGTGGGATTACGACAACACCGCGCGGGCCCGCTCCATCGCCAGTCGGGGGCTCGACAGAATCGGCACCCCCGGATCCGGCATCTGTGCCACCACCCGCGCCATCGAGGCCTGCGCCAGCACCACGACATCCACATCCTGGACCAGCCGCTCGATCGCCGAGGAAACCAGCCGGTCATGGTATTCCACATCGCCGCGCACGACAGCTTCGAACGCCCCTTCGCAGAGGCACGATACAATTTCCGCCGGCTTGCCAAGCGCGCCCGCCGTCTGCCGGATCAATTCGAGCGTTGGCTCCAGCGTCGTGTGCAACGTGGCCGCAACGCCGATACGCGGTCCCTGTGCGACGGCGGCTTCGGCCATCGGTTCATCAATCCGCATCACCGGCACATCCATCAGCGGCCGCGCCAGCGGAACCGCTGCGCCGATCGACGAACAAGTCACCAGCACGGCATCCGCCCCCGCCTGCTCCGCGGATTCGATGTGCCGCAACACGCGCCGCGCCGTCTCTTTCGTCAGCCGCCCCGCCGTGATCGTGTTCTGGAGGAGGGACTCATCCACCATATGAAAAATGCGAACACCGGGGAGCAACTCCGCGCTAAGCGCCGAAAACGACGGCGCCAGCACCGGACTCGTGTGTAGGAATGCGAGTGTCTGAGTCATTACTCCCGTCTCCTTGCCGATTCGTCGTCCAGAATCAGCACCCAATCATTGCCCGGCCCCGCTGCGCCCGGGGGCGTGAAGTGCTGCGGAGCATCATTGGCGACAACCCCAATCGGACGCTTTGCCCCCGTCCGCGGATCGAACCATGCCGCGCGCAACCGCTTGCCGCTGATCACGCCCGGACGCAACGAAAACGGCTTCCCCGTATATGTATACACGAACATGTAGTCCCGCCCGCGCGTGGCGATGATGTGCTCATAGCGAGGCCCACTCCCCGACGCCACGGCATCCGGCGCGTGTACCCGATCGAAGTACGGCCGCGACAGCATCAGTTCCTGCAGATGGCGCATCTGTCCCGCGCCCGCATCGTCGATGGCGTCGTACCAATACGCGTTGCTGCCGTAAGCGGGTTTATCGCCCGGCCGGCTGGACTGCATCACGGCATTGTTCCCGTAAGTATGGCCGCATGCCCCGGCGAACACAGCCCAGTACGCATACCGCCGCGCATCATGGTCCTTCCACCGAGGCTGCTTCGGATCGTGCAGTCCTTGTGGGATTCCTTCATACGAAGGCTCGCCGTCCAGCGTCGGCTTCGGCGGCGTCCGCGCCCAATCCTCCAAAACATACCGCCAATTGTCCTCACCCTTCGCATTGGGCGTCGGATCCTGATCGTACCGCCGGTGCCCCGATTGGAACATGTTGAAATCGAGCCACGGCGCGTTCTGAAACCACGTCGAAGACTGCGTCCGCCCGAAAGGATGAAACGTGATGAGATGACGCGGATCCGTTTCCCGCAGCGTCCGCCCCAGCATCTCCCACGTCGCCCCTTGCACATCGCCCTGTAGATCCCCGCCGTTCATCCAAATAATATTCGGCCTGTCGCGATACCGCTTCGCCAGGAACCCGGCGTACGCAGCGGCGTTCGTTTCATTCACCTGCCCGCGCTTGATCACCGAGCCCCACGCCGGCACAATCGCGATATAGATATCCTTCGCGGCAGCCCGGTCAATCACCCAGTCGATGTGGTCCCAGTAATCATACTGCCCTGGGATCTTCGGGTCATTCCCCGGCGTGATCGCCGGCCGTGCCGGATCGCCGTCCACCAGCGGAGCCGCGCCGTACACATTCTGCACCGGCCCGAAGCTCAGCACCACCGCTTGCACCACGTTGTACCCCTTCGCCCTCCGGTTCTCCAGATACCGCTCCGTCTCCTCGCGATTCAGCTTCTGAAACAGCAGCCATGCCGTGTCCGCCAGCCAAAAGAATGGCGTCCCGTCAGCGCGCTGCAGATACCGCTTGTTGGACGAAACCGTAAGGCGTCCCGTCGCGGCAGGCATCCCGCACGCCGCGATGAGCAAAAGAACAACACTAAGGACCGGCATAATAGCGACTCTCTCCAGCGAGCTTATCGCAGAACGATAGCCCCATCGATGGCTGTGGGAAAATATACAATGTGACCGGTCACGACATCAGACAAACCTTCCTCCAATTCTTTGCCGAGCGCGGGCATCGCATCGTGCGCTCTTCTTCGTTGGTTCCCGCCAACGATCCCACGCTGCTCTTCACCAACGCAGGGATGAATCAGTTCAAGGACATCTTCCTGGGCCTCGAAAAGCGCGACTACGCCCGCGCCACCACATCGCAGAAGTGTGTGCGCGCCGGCGGCAAGCACAACGATCTGGA
This sequence comes from uncultured Acidobacteriota bacterium, assembly GCA_937952345.1. Taxonomy (GTDB): domain Bacteria; phylum Acidobacteriota; class Terriglobia; order Bryobacterales; family Bryobacteraceae; genus CADEFT01. Next base: position 712 of record CALFYN010000285.1, on the reverse strand, counting down.
GAACGTCGGCTATACCCGGCGCCATCACACCTTCTTCGAAATGCTCGGCAATTTCAGCTTCGGCGACTATTTCAAATCCGACGCCATCGACTTCGCCTGGGATCTCGTGACCCGCCAGTACGGCATGCCCAAGGACCGCCTCTACGTCACCGTCTTTCGCGAAGACGATGAGGCCGAAGAGCTCTGGCAGAAGGTCGCCGGAGTCCCCAAGTCGCGCATCTTCCGGCTCGATGAGAAAGACAACTTCTGGCAGATGGGCGAAACCGGACCCTGCGGCCCGTGTTCCGAAATTCACTTCGATCTCGGCCCCGATGCCGCCGAACCCGGCCGCGAGAACGAAGCCTTCCCGCTCGATGCCGGCGGCCGTTTCGTCGAAATCTGGAACCTCGTCTTCATGCAGTATGACCGTTCCGCCGACGGCAAACTGACTCCGCTCCCGCGCCCCTCCATCGACACCGGCATGGGCCTCGAACGCACCGCCGCCATCCTCCAGGGCAAGCTCTCCAATTTCGAATGCGACTTGCTCTTCCCCATCGTCGAAAAAGGCGCCGAACTGCTCGGCCGCGAAGTTGGCGAGGACACGCGCGTCGATACCGTGCTCCGCATCGCCGCCGATCATGCGCGCGCCACCTCCTTCCTCATTCACGACGGTGTTCTGCCGTCCAACGAAGGCCGCGGCTATGTCCTCCGCAAAATCATGCGCCGCGCCATG
>CALFYN010000284.1 GCA_937952345.1 uncultured Acidobacteriota bacterium | reverse complement strand
AAGGATGCCTCAATCGACAGCAGCCTGTCTCGCGTGACTCGAATCTCTTCGCCAAAGAAATAGAAATTGTTCGGGATCAGCAGCGCCGCGGCATCCAGCATGTAGCAGCCACCACCGGTGTTGCGCATCACGTCCACCACCAACCCATCCGTATTGCGCCGAAAGAAATCGATCTCCCCAACCAACTCCGCAAGCGCCGCGTTGTAGTTACTCGGTGCGAAGTTGGGAAAGCGAATGTAGCCGATGCGCACACCTTCGGATTGATAGACACCGGAATAATGGAAATCCGAGCCCGCACCCAACCGCCGCGTAAACCCTTGCGGAAACGTGAACACGGGTGCGCGCGCCCCATAGCCGAGCACATAGCGGCGATGCTGTTCGGTCCCGTCGTCCGTCTGGTACGTATCGCCCTGGCGCAAATGATCGTCCTCGGGCGCGCGGAAATTCGTGAGTTCTTCGTAGTCAGCCATGTAATCGCCCGCGGCCGCCGTGCGCGGTGCGGTGCTCCACTTGGGATTCGGAACGGGCCCGAATGTGGTCAATGGAAGACCCACCTTGCGCCAAGGCACTCTGTAGGTCTGCTCCTCGCCACTTTCCGCACGGCGAATGACCAGCAGCGCTTCATCGCCCAGGTCCGTCGCGCGAGGAATCGCGGACTGTGGCCGGAAGGTGAGCAGATCCGCGGTGGCGCGGCGCGTGGTGAGCGGGTTGCCGCGGCGGCGCAACTTCTCAAACCGGTCCATCAGCGCATCCACGGGAACACCGTCGACGGACACCAGTTCGTCGCCGACGGCAAAGGGGAATTCGCCGGCCGGCAAAGTGGAACGGTTGATGGCTTCTATCAAAACCTTTCCATCGTATATATCCACCACCACTCCGCTGTCGGCGAAGTAATTGGATGGGATGCGAAACGAGGAGTGCAGATCATCCAGTTGCGCCACGTATTCCGAGGCGATCTCCAGGTACTCCAGATCGTCCTTGGCCGCCCGCACCCGGTCCATCCACCGCCCAACGTCAAAAAGGTCGAACCCAAACAGTTGCTTCTTCCAATCCGCCGGCGCGTATCGTTTCGCATATAAAGACACCAGATTCTGAAAATCAACGGCTCTTTGGTCGGGTGTCAATTGCGCTTCCGACTGGATAGCGATGAAAATGAGCAGGAAGGAAAGTTTTCTCAGCACCCATTTCTCATAGCACATCCCTTGGAGGTGTACAAGACGCAAGACAGGCATCGCGGGCGAACCGCCGCGTTATAATCGAACGACCGGGCACAACTTCTTCCGCGTCGCAAGGACAACTGAGCCTCTCCATCCATATGTCAATTCGCGTCGCGCTTCATCACAAGACCACGTATCAATACGACCGGCTGGTTTCGCTCTCGCCGCAGGTCGTGCGCCTTCGCCCGGCGCCGCACTGCCGCACACCGATTCACGCCTACTCCTTGAAGATTGAACCCTCGGAGCACTTTCTTAACTGGCAGCAGGATCCGCAGAGCAACTATCTGGCGCGCGTCGTGTTCCCCGATCCCGTTCCGCATTTCACGGTGGAGGTGGATCTGGTGGCGGAAATGAAGGTGATCAATCCCTTCGACTTTTTCCTGGAGCCGTACGCGGACAACTACCCGTTCGAATATCCGTCCTGGCTGGCCAAGGAGCTGACGCCTTACTTCGAAACAAAACCGCTGGGGCCACTGCTCAGCGCTTACCTGGCGACGATTTCGCGTGAACCGAAGCAGGCCATCTCGTTCCTGGTGGAATTGAACCAGCGCCTCTGCCAGGACATCCGCTATCTCATCCGCATGGAACCGGGAGTACAGAGTTCCGAGGAAACGCTGGAACGGCGGAGCGGCTCCTGCCGCGATTCGGCGTGGCTGCTGATCGAAATCCTGCGCCATCTCGGACTCGCGGCGCGCTTCGTCTCCGGCTACCTCATTCAGCTCAAACCGGACGTCAAATCGCTCGATGGGCCATCGGGCGCCGACGCCGATTTCACCGATCTGCACGCCTGGGCCGAAGTGTATCTGCCCGGCGCGGGCTGGATTGGCCTGGATCCCACTTCCGGGCTGTTCGCAGCGGAAGGGCATCTGCCGCTGGCGGCAACGCCCGAACCCTCGAGTGCCGCGCCCATCACCGGATCGGTGGGCCCGTGCGAAGTCCGCTTCCACCACGAAATGAAAGTGACGCGCATTCACGAAGACCCGCGCGTCACGTTGCCCTACACCGACAGCGAGTGGGAGCGCATTGAGGCCCTGGGGCATCAGATTGATGAAGAGATTCGCAGTGGTGATATCCGGCTGACCATGGGCGGCGAGCCGACGTTCGTTTCCATCGATGATATGGATGGCGAGGAATGGAACACGGCGGCGCTCGGCCCGATGAAGCGCAAACTCTCCGAACGGCTGATGGATCGCTTGCGGAAGCGCTTCGCGCCGGGCGGCCTGCTCCATTACGGACAGGGGAAATGGTATCCCGGCGAGCCCTTGCCGCGGTGGGCGCTGGCCTGCTACTGGCGCACCGACGGCGTACCGCTGTGGAACGACCATGCTCTGATCGCATCGGAGGATTCGACGACGCAATTCGGCCCGCTCGATGCGCAGCGGTTTGCCGAGACTTTGGCGCGGCGGCTGAAGATTGACCCCGGCTACGTGAACCCGGCCTACGACGATCCGCTGCATTATCTGCAAAAAGAACGGCAATTACCGGTAAATGTCGATCCATTGGTGAACCGGCTGGCAGACGAGCAGGACCGCGAGCGGGTGCGGCGCGTATTTGAACGCGGGCTGCATGTTCCCGTAGGATTTGTGCTGCCGGTTCAGCGGGGATGGGGTGTAGACGGCCCGGAATGGCAAACCGGACTGTGGATGTTGCGCGGGCAGCATCTGTACCTGCTGCCGGGCGATTCGCCCATCGGATTGCGCCTGCCGCTGCCTTCCCTGCCCTGGGTGGCCGCCGCTGATTCGCCGATCCTCACGCCCGTGGATCCAATGGTCAACCAGGCGCCGCTGCATGTTCCGCAGCACACCGCGCCGGGCGACCCCGTGATGCAACCGCGAGACACGGAGCGCGACCGCAAGCCGGCGCCGCAGGAATCGGCCCCGTGGATCGTGCGCACGGCGCTGTGTGTCGAGCCGCGCGACGGGCGCCTGCATGTGTTCATGCCACCGGTGCGAAGAACCGAAGACTACGTGGATCTGCTGGCGGCCATCGAAGACACGGCCGCGCACCTGGGCACGCCGATCGTCATCGAAGGCTACACGCCACCGTTTGACCCTCGGCTGAACAACATCAAGGTCACTCCCGACCCCGGCGTGATCGAAGTGAATATCCATCCGGCGCACAGTTGGGAGGAACTGGTTTCGAACACTACCGCGCTCTATGAGGACGCGCGGCAATCGCGCCTGGGCACGGAAAAATTCATGCTCGACGGCAGGCACACGGGCACGGGCGGCGGCAACCATTTCGTGCTGGGCGGGGCCACGCCGAACGACAGTCCGTTCCTGCGCCGCCCTGATCTGCTGCGCAGCATGGTCTGCTATTGGCTCAATCATCCGTCGCTGTCGTACCTGTTTTCGACGATGTTTATCGGGCCGACCAGCCAGGCGCCGCGCATTGACGAAACGCGGCAGGACAGCCTCTACGAACTCGAGATCGCATTCCGTCAAATCCCGGAACCCGGCGGATGGCATTGCCCGCCCTGGCTGGTGGATCGCATCTTCCGCCACATCCTAGTGGACGTTACGGGCAATACGCATCGCGCCGAATTCTGCATTGACAAGCTCTATTCGCCGGATTCCTCCACGGGCCGGTTGGGGCTGCTGGAACTGCGCGGCTTTGAAATGCCGCCGCATGCCCGCATGAGCCTGACGCAGCAACTGCTGGTGCGCGCGCTGATTGCCTGGTTCTGGAAGCAGCCTTACCGGCGCGCGCCGATTCACTGGGGCACGCAATTGCACGATCAATTCATGCTGCCGCATTTCATCGCTCGCGACTTCGCGGATGTACTGGACGATCTGCGCGCGGCAGGGTACGCCTTTGCCGACGACTGGTTCGCCGCACACTTCGAATTCCGCTATCCGGTGTTTGGTCGTGTCAACACGATGGGCATCGAAATGGAGATCCGGCAGGCCACGGAACCCTGGTACGTGCTGGGCGAAGAACCCGCCGGCGGCGGCACGACGCGGTTTGTCGATTCCTCCGTCGAGCGCGTACAGGTGAAAGTGACCGGCCTCCATGGGGACCGGCACATCATCGCCTGCAACGGCCGCCGCGTTCCGCTGCACAACACGGGTACGCAAGGCGAGTGGGTGGCCGGCGTGCGGTATCGTGCCTGGCAGCCGCCCTCCTGCCTGCATCCCACCATCCCGATTCACACGCCGCTGGTGTTCGACATTGTCGATACCTGGACCGGCCGTTCCATCGGCGGTTGCACGTATCATGTGGCACATCCCGGCGGGCGCAACTTCCAGACCTTCCCCGTGAATGCCAACGAAGCCGAAGCCCGGCGCGGAGCCCGCTTCTTCGCCTACGGCCACACGCCCGGGCCCATGCCCATCCCGCCGCGCGAGGAAAACCCGAGCTTCCCGCTGACCCTGGATCTGCGCCGCTAGTGCCGGAGAGGGCGGACTACGCATGCTATCTTGAATAGAAGTGTCGTCACAGCCCTTAAACTTCCGGTTACAGGAATACGAAGGTCCTCTGGACCTGTTGCTGGACCTGATCCGCAAGCACCAGATCAATATCTACGACATCCCCATCGCCCAGATCACACAGCAGTATCTGGAGTACATGGCGCAGGCCGCGGCCATGGATATCGAGCTCGGCGCCGAGTTCGTCTTCATGGCGGCGACGCTCATCCACATCAAGAGCAAGATGTTGCTGCCGCGCGATCCGGAACTGGAGAAAATCTCTCCGGAAGAGGATCCGCGCAAAGACCTGGTGGACCGGCTGCTGGAGCATGAGCGGTTCAAGAACGCCGCGGAAATGCTGCAACAGAAGCGCATGATCGAAGAGGCCGTGTGGACCAACCCGCAGATTGCGCAGTTTCAGTCCGAGGACGATGATCCCGGCCTGGCGGTGACGCTGTTCGATCTGGTGAAAGTGTTTCAGGACATCCTGGAACGGGCCAAGAACCGGCCTGTGTATCAGGTGCAGAATGACGAAGTCTCGGTGCCGGACATGATCCACTACATGCGCACCATGCTCGATGGCAAGCCCAAGGGCACGCGGCTGTCGGTGAGCCAGTTGTTCGATAAACAGCGCAGCCGGCGCGCCATGATCTGCCTCTTCCTGGCCCTGCTGGAACTGGTGAAACACCAGGCCATCTCCCTGCAACAGAGCGAACTGTTCGGCGATATCGACATCGCCAAGGAGAAGTCCGTCGATGAAGTCATGACGGCAAGTGGCGAGGCCCTGGAACGCCTGGAAGAAGAATACAAATAGGATTGTTGAAGTCAGTTGCGATGAATCCCAGCGAAGACGTAAAGATCGAAGAACAGGAACAGTCTCCTCAGGAAACCCCGGTCGCGGAAGTCTCGGAACCCGTTGTGGAGGCCGCACCGGAGGAGCCCGCGGAGACGGAAGCCGTGGCGGAGGAATCGCCCGTGGCGGAAGAACAGGTAGCGGCTCAAGCCGAAACTGAACCCGCCGATGCGCCCGTGATGAACGCCGAGGAACTGCTCGGCGCTGACGCCACCGACCAGCCTTCTGAGGAAGCCTCGGCCGAGGCCAATCTGAAGGCCGTGGTGGAAGCCGTCATCTATATCACCGAAGAGCCGCTCACTGTTGAGCAGGTGGCCAACGCGCTCGATCAGCCCAAGGAGCGTATCGAAGCCGTCCTCCAGCAACTCACCGATGAGTACGCCAAGGCTGACCGCGGCATCACGATTCGCGAAGTGGCCGGTGGCTTCAAAATGGGCACCAAGCCGGAGCATCACGAAGCGATTCGCAACTTCGTGAAGCGCATGAAGCCGCCGCTGAAGCTGTCCATCGCCGCGCTGGAAACGCTCGCCGTCATCGCCTACAAGCAGCCCATCACGGCGCCGGAGATCATGGAGATCCGCGGCGTGCAGGGTGCGGGCGTGATCAAAACGCTGCTCGACCGCAAGCTGATCGCCATCGGCGGCCGCAAGCAGGTGGTGGGAAAACCGATCCTCTACAAGACAACCAAGGAATTCCTCATGCAGTTCGGCCTCAAGGATCTGGCCGAGTTGCCGACGTTGAAGGAGTTCGAAGAACTGCGCCGTCTCGCCTTCGCCGATACGGAAGAGGTGGAAGCCGCTCCAGTGGAAGCCCCCAAGCCTGTCGAAGCGCAACCGGAGCCGGCGGCCGAAGACGCACCCGCTGAATCCCCGGCTTCTCAAGAGTCTGGGCAAGTAGAACAGGCATCGCAGGAATCGGACACCATGGAAGCGTCCGAATCACCCGCCTCGGCGGCGGATTCGGAAACCACCGCAGCAGCATCCTCTGAATAAATGGCACAGGAACGCCTGCAGAAAATCATCTCCCGCGCCGGCGCCGCCAGCCGCCGCAAGGCTGAGGAACTGATCGCCGCCGGACTCGTCACGGTCAACGGACAGGTGATCACGGAACTCGGCTCCAAGGCGGATCTCGATCGGGATCACATCAAGGTGAAGGGCAAGTTGCTGCATCAACCCAAGCAGATGGTGTATCTGCTGATGCATAAGCCCAAGGGTTGCGTCACCACCATGTCCGATCCGGAAGGGCGCAAAACCGTGATGGAACTGGTGCACGGAATCAAGGAGCGCGTCTATCCGGTGGGCCGGCTCGACTACGACAGCGAAGGGCTGCTGCTGCTCACCAACGACGGCGATTTCGCCAATAAGATCACGCACGCCAAGAGCGAGATTCAGAAAGTTTACGTCGTGAAAACCAAGGGTTCGCTGACCGCGGAGCAGGAGAAGCAATTCCGTGATGGCGTTCCCGTGCATGGCAAGCGCACCGCGCCGGCGGGACTGAAACTGCTGCAGCGCGCCGAGAATCCCTGGTACGAAGTGAAGCTGATCGAAGGCCGGCAGAATCAGATCAAGCTGATGTTCCGCCATTTCGGTTTACTGGTGGAAAAGCTGAAGCGCGTGAAAATCGGCTTCCTGGAATTGGGCACGGTGCGGTCCGGCAAGTTCCGCCATCTCACCGAGGATGAACTGGCGCGCTTCCAGAGAGTGCTGAAGCGCAAGCCGGCTGTGAAAAAACCGAAACCCGAATGACCATCCACGAACTTCTTACGCACGCGAAAACCATCGCTGTCGTCGGCCTTTCCAGCCGCAAGTTCCGGGCCAGCTACGGTGTGTCGCAGTATATGCAGGACCAGGGATATCGCATCATTCCGGTGAATCCCAACGAGACCGAGGTGCTCGGTGAGAAGGCCTACGCAACGCTCGAAGAGGTGCCGGAGAAGGTGGATATCGTCAATATTTTCCGGCGGTCCGATCAGGTGATGCCCGTCGTGGAATCGGCCATCCGTATCGGCGCGAAGGCGGTATGGATGCAGGAAGACGTCATCCACGAAGAAGCGGCGGAGAAGGCACGGGCCGCGGGATTGTTCGTGGTGATGGATCGCTGCATTTTGAAAGAGCACCGCGAGATGCTCTATGCCCGCTAATCCACTCGCATTTCCACAATGCGGCCCTCGCTGCGCAGGCGTTGTTCTTCGGCAGGCGTGAGGAAGAATTCTTCCATACGTACGCCGGACTCGGGGTGGGCTTCGATTCGCTGCTCAGTCCCCGCGGCCAGGAACACGTAGGTCTTCTTGTGCTCCACGAAGGGGTAGTGCGCCAGAGCCGCCCAGAATTGTTCGCCCGTGATTCCATGAAGTAAGAGGACTTTGCCGGGATTCGCTGAATGCGCCGCGAATACCTTTCGCACCAGTGTTTCGGCCACGGTGCCGCGCTGCCGCCACCATTCCGCGGCGCGGTTCGCACAGGGCGCCGAAAGCAGCACGAAGGCGATCGGCAACACGGCCGCCGGACGCCACTGCGCAGCCATCCAAGCTCCGGTCAGCGCGAAGGCAGCCAGCGGGATGGTGAGGTAATATCCGGTGACGTGGCCGGCAAGCGGCAGCACGGGGGCAAGCAGAATCACAAACCACGCCAAAAACAAAACGCCTGTGAATTGTTTCCGCCACAAGACCAGCCCCACGGCCGCACCCGTGAAGCACACCCCCAACGCTTGCATCGCCCACAGCGGAATGCCCGTGAACACGGTGTAATTCTCCGGCTCGAAGATCATTCGCCAGTAGCGCCACAGCGTGGCCAACATGGAAGCATCGAAGTGCATGGCGTATGACCCTGCGGTCATTTTCGGCGCCAGCCACATGTGCAAGGCGAAATACGCAACCGATGCTATCCACAGTCCCGCAACCCGCCGCCACTGCGTGCGGTCGAACAGCACGCACCAGGCCGTAGCCAGCCCGGGGAACACAACGTTGCTTTCCGATGCCAGAAACCCAAGACCGAAGGCCATCCACATGATGCCACAGCGGCCCGCAATCAGGCTGCGCGCGGCCAGCAGCAGGAAAAAGCCGCCCGCGACATGCACATAAGCGCCGTTGGAGATCATGGCGATAGTCATCTGGCTGGGGGCCATCCACAGCAGTGGCGCGAGCACGGCGGCCCAGCGCACGCCTGTCATGCGTAGGGCGATATCCTGCACCAGCGCGAGGCTCGCGGCTTGGGTGAGGAAAGCGGCCACGCGCATCGGCCATGCCTCGTATCCGAACAACGCGGGAAATAACAGGAAGTACGCGCGCTCGCTCAGCGGCCGCCACGTGCCGTGCTGCGATGGGTGGAACAGAGCCTCCCACAGGCTGCCGCCCTCACGCACCTCGCGCAGCAGGCCCATCCATGCGAAATCGTCCTGCTGGAACCAGGCCCACAATCCCGGCCAATAGATAGCCAGGGCGAGCAGTGGCGGCAACAATCGGAATAGCAATTCGGCGCGCAACTTCACAACGTAGCAGGAAAGCCGCCATGCAGTATAATCAGGCTCAAGCGATGCGCCGCAGAGAATTGCTCACCGTTGGTTTCCCGCTCGCTCGCGCGGCGGCGCTGCAATCTCCTCCGTTCACCCGATTCCAACTCGCCTGCATGACTCTGCCGTACTCCGCATTCCCCATGGAACGCGCCCTGCAAGGCATCGCCGCGGCCGGGTACCGCTATGTCGCGTGGGGGGTGAATCACCGCGATGCAAACGGCAAGTCGCGGCCGGTGCTTGCTCCCGACGCGCCAGCCAGTGAAGCGGCGCGCCTCGCCGCGCGTTGCCGCGATCTCAATCTGCAGCCGGTCATGATGTTCGCCACGGTGCATCTGGAAGCCCCGAACGCGCTCGCCGTCCATCTGCGGCGTATCGAACAGGCCGCCGCCGCCCGTATCCCATTCCTGCTCACCTTCGGCAAGACGGAACCTGGGCAGTATGAAACCTTTGTCGCGAATCTGAAGGCGATGGCGCGCCCGGCGCGCGATGCCGGAGTGACCGTCGTCATCAAGCAGCACGGAGGCAACTCGGGCACGGGCCGAGCCTGCGCACGCATTGTCGCCGAGGTGGCCGAACCCTCGGTC
>CALFYN010000283.1 GCA_937952345.1 uncultured Acidobacteriota bacterium | reverse complement strand
TCCATCGCGTCCCGAAGCATTCGGCTCGTTTCTCAACGCGCATCGCCGGTGGATGCTCGCCTTACTCCAGCAACAGTTCGGCCGCGCTCCATCCCTCGTCCGCTGAGACTTTGTAAGATGAACAGCATGGAAACCATCTCCCGCCGGAGTGTGCTTGCGCTGCCGTGGTTGGCATGCGCTTCCGTGCCATCGGCACAAGCCCAATCGAAGCGGCCCAACATTATCTTCATCATGACCGATGATCACGCCGCCCAGGCCATCAGTTGCTATGGCAGCAAGATCAACCAGACGCCCCATCTCGACCGCCTCGCCGCCGCGGGCATGCGCATGGACAACGTCTTTGCCACGAATTCCATCTGTACCCCCAGCCGCGCCACCATCCTCACCGGCAAATACAGCCACCTCAACGGCGTGCCCGTATTCAACCGCTTCGACGGCTCACAACAAACCGTGCAGCAATTGTTGCGGCAGGCCGGATACTACACGGCTATGGTCGGCAAATGGCATCTCGGCAGTGACCCCACGGGCTTCGACTACTGGAACGTCCTCCCCGGACAAGGCGTCTATAACAACCCGGTTCTGTATGACAAGGACGGCTCGGAGACCTATCCTGGCTATGCCACCGACGTGATTACCGACATCACCATCGATGTCCTCAAGAACCGCCCCAAGGACAAGCCGTTCTTCGTCATGTCGCATCACAAAGCCCCGCATCGCGAATGGACCCCTTCGGAAAAACACAGGAAAATGTTCGAGAACAAGCACATTCCCGAACCCGCCAACCTGCGCGATGACTACTCCACGCGCACCGAAGCCATCCGCGAGCAACAGCAATCCGTGTTCCGCGATATGACCCGCAACGACCTCAAGCTCACACCGCCGCCCGGGCTATCGGGAGCGGACCTGCGCAAGTGGCGCCAGGCCAAGCCCACCGAAGTGGAAATCGAAGTGGGTGGAGTCAAGAAAAAGCTGACCGGCAAGGAACTCGAAGACTGGAAATACCAGCGCTACATGCAGGATTATCTGGCCTGTGTGCAGAGCGTCGATGACAACGTGGGCCGGTTGCTCGACTGGATTGACTCGAATGGCCTCAAGGACAACACAGTCATCATCTACACCAGCGACCAGGGCTTCTTCCTCGGCGAGCACGGCATGTACGACAAGCGGTTCATGTATGAAGAATCCCTGCGGATGCCGTTCCTGGTTCGCTGGCCGGCAGGCATCAAGCCCGGCAGCACTTCTCCCGCCATCGGAATCAATTGCGATTTCGCGCCCACGTTTCTCGATCTCGCCGGACAGCCCGTGCCGAAAGACATGCAGGGGCGCAGCTTCATCCCCGTGTGGAAGGGGCAAACCCCGCGCAATTGGCGCAGCGCAATGTACTACCGCTACTACCACGACCCTGGCGATCACAACACCCGCGCCCACTACGGCATCCGCACCGCCACGCACAAGCTGATCTACTTCTGGAAAAAGGATCAGTGGGAATGCTATGACCTTGTTGCCGATCCGCACGAGATGCGCAACATCTACAGCGACCCGAAGGCGCAGACTACCGTCGCGCGCCTCAAGCAGCAATTGGCCAGTCTCAAGAAGGAAATGAAGGACGACGACCAGTTCGCCAACGAGCAGCCGAAGGAGTCCTCCTACGTGCAGGCGCCGCCACCGAAACGGAAGCGCTAATCGAAGAATCCCCGGTCTTCCGGCGACAGGCGAGCCTTCGCCGCCTGCACCCGGAAGCTGACGCCCAACCCCGGCTTGTCCCACACATCGATGAACCCGCGCTTCACAATGGGATCCGGCAGTCCGTCCACGATGTCATACCACCATTCCGGCTGCCCCACGGGATATTCGAAAGCGATATAGTTCTGCGGCATCGCCGCGGACATGTGCACCTGTGCCGCAAGCCCGATCAGCCCGTCGAAGATGCCGTGCGGCGCTACCTGAATGCCGTGCAGATCCGCATACTCGGCAATCCATTTCAACTCGGCGATTCCCCCAACGTCCTCCGGGTCCGGACCAACGACATCCACCGCCTGCTTCTCGATCAGATCCTTGAAATTCTCCCGCATGTAAATCTGTTCGCCCGTGTGAATGTGGACCGAGGTGCTGCGTGTCAATTCGCGGAATAACTCCGCGTTCGGATACACCGAGTAATCGCCGGTAATCAAATCCTCCAGCCACGCGATATGCAGCGGCTCCATGGCCCGCGCGAACGTAATCGCGTCCTTCACCGTATGGCCCGGTCCACAATCGAGCGCCAGGCCGACCTCATCCCCCAGCACCTTCTTCATCGCCTCCACGCACGCGACGATGTGCTTCAATCCGCGCTCCGTCAACATGCCCTTGTCAGGATGCGGAGCCCCACGCCGCGGCTCATCGTACCAGGCGTCGGGAATGGCCCGCATCATCGCGCCGTTGTGGAATCCCACCGCCTGTTTGATGAGCGTGAATCCCTCCTTCGCCTCCTTCATCTTCGCCATGTTCTCGGCGTAGTGCTGCGGAGTGTGGCCAGTCATCGGGAAGCGCACGCCGCCGTTGTAGACGCGCACGCGGTCGCGCATCTTGCCGCCCAGCAGTTTGTAAACCGGTATCCCCGCCGCCTGTCCCGCGATATCCCACAATGCGATTTCAATCGCGCTTACCGCCGCGCCCCACGGCTTCGATGCCCCCATGCGCCGGATCTTCAACATCACGCGTTGCACATCGGTGGGGTCTTCCCCGAGGATGTAGTCCTTGTAGAACATCACCATCGGCTTCAGATATGTCTTCGACGATTCCGCCTGCCCATACCCCGAAATCCCTTTATCGGTGACGATCCGTACCGTCGGATTCCGCCCAATAATGGCGCACTTCAGATCGACGATCTTCAGCTTGCCCGCCGGCTTGTTCTGGGCCGTCAGTGGGCCGGCCAGCGCCGCGCCCGCAAGGCTCCGTGCAAAGTTTCTCCGCGTCCAGTTCGACATCGCCAATCCTCCTTCAGTTCTTCACCATGCGGAAGTGCGCCACCAGCACGATCTGTTTGCGCTGCTGGTTGAAGGAGTGGAACACCGCCACCACCGTCCCGTCATCCAGCACACTCGCCGAGGGATAGCCAATGTGGCGATACCCCGTGTCGATCGCGCCACGCGAACTCCCAAGATCCCGCGTATCGTAATTGGGAGCATTGTACAGCACGCTCGCGTTCGCCTCTTTCCACGTCCGCCCATCCTCTGCCACAACCACCTTCACGCTCATCGGATCTTTGCGGTGGCCGTAAATATTCAGGATGCTGCCATCCTTCAATGTGACCAGATCGGCCGGATAGCCCCACACTTCCGTACGTTGCTGCTGCGTCCAAGTCGCCCCGCCGTCCAGCGATTCCGAAAAGAACAGGTACCCCGCCGGAGGGTTATTGCTGAACACGCCCAGCCGTTCGCGCGACAAAGCCACCAGCCGTCCATCCGGCGTGCGCGCAACACTCGGCTCATAGAACTGCCGCAGCCCGCTTGGATCGTATGCAATCGTCCCGTAGGCATGCCAGCTGATCCCCTTGTCATCCGACCACAGCAGCGTCGCCCGTGAAGGATCGCGATACGTACCGACGCCATATCCCGATTCCAACGCGCCATACACCGGCAGCAACAGCGTGCCGTCAGGCATCTCCAGCGGATTGTCCCATGTGCCCGCCACGCGCAGCGGCCATGCGTCAATCTGCTCCGGTTTGCTCCACGTCTTGCCGCGGTCCGTCGACCGTGCCACATAGCCTCCGCGGAAGCGCGCCTCAGACCCGGCTCTCTGCCCCACGGCCGTATTGACCAGTGCAAAGACCAGCATCGTGCCGTCCTTCAAGATCAGGCATGCCGGTGACGTAAAACCCCATGTCGGGGATTCCGGCATCGCCACCACCAAAGATCGCCGGTCCCAGTTCCGCCCGCCGTCGTGCGACACGATCGCCAGGATCGATCCATCGTCGGTATGCCGCAGCTTGCGGTGCCGCACATACACGGCCAATGCTTCTTTCCCGCGTGTGTCGATGCTTGCCTCTGATATGAAGTTCTCCGGATCCTCCACCAGTTCCTGAATCTTCAGATCCTCGATGCGATAGTTCGGAGGCGCGGCGATCGCAGCCGGCAATAGGAATGCCACTGTCCATAGCAAACGCATTGTGATGTGTGCTCCTGCTGTAATCCAATCAGGCGATGATGTCCGTGACCACGTTTCCATGGATGTCCGTCAGCCGGAAGTCCCGTCCCGCGAAACGGTAAGTAAGCCGCAAATGGTCCATTCCCAGCAAGTGCAGCATAGTGGCGTGCAAATCGTGGAAATGGACCTTCTTTTCCACCGAATAATATCCGTAATCGTCCGTTGCGCCGTAGCTCAACCCCGGCTTCACGCCGCCGCCCGCCAGCCACATCGTGAACGCTTCCGGATTATGGTCCCGGCCATCGGATCCCTGCGCCGTCGGCGTGCGGCCGAACTCGCCGCCCCACAGCACCAGCGTATCTTGCAACAGCCCGCGGCCTTTCAGATCCGTCAGCAATGCCGCGATCGGCTGATCTACTTCCCGCGCGTTGCCCTCGTGATCCCGCTTCAGATTGGCGTGCTGATCCCACTTATACGTGTGGCTCACCTGCACGAAGCGAACCCCGCGCTCGCTCAACCGCCGCGCCATCAGGCACTGCCGCCCGAAATCCTCCGTGACCGGATTGTCCAGCCCGTACATCTTCCGCGTCGTCTCGGATTCGCCCGAAAGATCCTGCAACTCTGGCGCCGCCGACTGCATGCGAAACGCCAGTTCGAACGATTCAATGCGACCTTCCAGCGCCGCATCCGGGCCGGTCTTCTCCAGTTGCTGCCGGTTCAACGCCTGCGTGTAATCAATTTCCATGCGCTGAATATTACGCGGCGTCTCCTTGTTCTCAATGAACGGGATTCGCGCCTCTCGCGCCGGAACGCCAACCGAACCCACGGGCGTCCCTGCATACGGCGCCGGCAGAAACGCCGAGCTGAAGTTGTTGGCTCCGCCGTGGCTCTGTGTCGGGCAGATGGTGACATAGCCCGGCATGCTCTGGTTTTCGCTGCCTAACCCATACGTGATCCACGATCCCATGCTCGGCCGCACAAACGTGTCGCTCCCCGTGTGCAGTTCCAACAGCGCTCCGCCGTGCCGCGAATTCGACCCCCACATCGACTTGATGAAGCACAGATCGTCCACATGCTTGGCC
The DNA here is from genome assembly GCA_937952345.1 of uncultured Acidobacteriota bacterium. Lineage (GTDB taxonomy): Bacteria > Acidobacteriota > Terriglobia > Bryobacterales > Bryobacteraceae > CADEFT01. The sequence continues at coordinate 3,104 of CALFYN010000283.1, read as the reverse complement.
ACGTTCGGAAACAGATCGCTCACCCATGCCCCGCTCTGCCCGTACTGTTTGAAGGCCCACGGCGATTGCAGCAGGTTGAACGTTTCCGCCGACACGACGCGCCGTTTCGCGAACGGCAACGGCTTGCCATGATCGCGCTTCAGCAGCGGCTTGTAGTCAAACGTATCAATCTGCGACGGCCCGCCATGCATGAACAGAAAAATAACCCGTTTCGCCTTCGCCGGAAAATGGGGCTGCTTCACCGCCAGCGGATTCGCCTGCCCCTCCGCGCCCAGCAGTCCCGCCAGCGCCAGGCTGCCGAACCCCGCGCTCGATACGCGCAGCAGATCGCGGCGTGACAACTTCTGATTGAGATAGGAATTCCAGTGCCTGTTCATGTGCTGTCCTAGTTAATGTATATGAATTCGTTCGACGCCAGCAGAGACTTGCAGAAGCTCTGCCACTTCAGCGTTGCTTTGTCCGTCGCGTCCGCCGGCAATTCCTTCTCGATCCTTCCGATGAAGGTCAGCGCCTGATCCACTTCCGCCCCGCTCGCCGGACGCGAAAGCGCCAGCTCATAGGCTTCTTTGACGCGCGCAGCATCATCCGCATCCGGCAACGCCAGCAGCCGCTCCGCCATGCGCCGTGTATGCTGCAGCACCACCGATCCGTTCATCATGAACAGCGCCTGCGGAGCAATCACCGAAGCGCTGCGGTCGCCCTGCGGCACCGATGGATCGGGAAGATCGAACGCCGTGAACAGCTCATACATCGAACTGCGCACCACCGGCAGATAAACCGCCCGGATCGCGCGGTCGTAATCGACGCCACCACGCCGCGACGTGTTCGCCACGTATTGCCGGTCCTTGTAAGTCAAAATCGAGCCGCCGTTCACCAACTGCAATCCGCCCGAAACCGTCAGAATCGCATCGCGCACGGACTCCGCTTCCAGCCGCTTGCGGTTGAACCGCCACAGCAGCGAGTTCTCCGGATCCGTTTCAAAACTCCGCTCGTTGTACGTGCTCGACATCTGGTAGGTGCTCGATGCCATGATCAGCCGGTGCATCGCCTTCACGCTCCACCCCCGTTCGATGAAGCGCAGTGCCAGCCAGTCGAGCAGCGGCTGATTCACGGGCATCTCGCCCAGCCTGCCGAAGTTGTCCGTCGATGGCACAATGCCCCGTCCGAAGTGCCAGCGCCAGATGCGATTCACCATCACGCGCGCCGTCAGCGGATGATCTTTTCCCGTGATCCATTGCGCCAGTTCCAGCCGCCCGCTCGTCTTCGCCCCGATGGGCGTTTGGTTTTCTCCGGCAATCGCCCGCAGGAAACGCCGCGGCACAACCTGGCCCAGGTTGATGTGGCTGCCACGCAGATGAATCGGCAGATCCGTGATCGTGTCGCTGTCGCGCACACCCATCGCTTGCGGGAACTCCGGCGTTTCCTGTTCCAGCTTCTTACGCTCTTCTTCCAACCGCGCCAGTTCCGTCACCGCGCCCTGCGGATAATAGTCGCGAGCATCGCCCGGCGCGCGGAACGGCCCGAACTTTTCCGTCAACAGCTCTCGCAGCGCTTTCCGCGGCACATCGTTCTCGGGTGCGCTATCAGCCACCTCCACAAACAACTCCTGATACCGCGCCGCCATCTCCTCGCGCGTGCGCGCCGTGAATCCCTCAAATAGCTTTGCCGCCGGCGACGACCACCCCGTCAGAGGCTTGCCGAAATTCTCAAATGCATACAGCACCGAAGCGGCAGCGCCATTCGATCGTTCCAGATGCTCCACCATCTGATCGAGAATGCTCGCATTGATGCCGTAATGCCGCGCGATCTGCACCAGTGTGCGCGGCGCGCGCTGGCCGGCGGGCAGCGGACTCGCCGCAATCCGCATCTTCGAAAAATACGGGAAGCGATTCTTGTGCTGCAGCCGGATGGTATTCTCTCCCTGCTCCAGGCGGAAAATCCCCAGCGGAGCCCACCCGCCGGCATCCGGCGAAGCCTCGCGATTCTGCACCGCTCCCTCGCCCTTCTTCACAAGCACCCCGCCAATGTAGAGATCAGCCGTGCCCGCTCCGCGCTCCTCATCCCGCAATTCCATCTGATAATCGCCGGAACGTTCCACCGCGATTTTGTACTCCGCCCAGAACGGTCCCTTCGCGCCCTTTGCCGTATTCGGCTTCTTCGGCTCCACCGGCTTCGAGGCATTCCCTGCGTCAAACGAAGAAGCTTCCCGTTCCACAAGAATCGCCGCATTCGCCCCCAGCACAGCCGGCGGTACCGTCTCCCGAGCCTCATACGCCGCCAGCAGATAGGCGCCCACCTTGCGCTTGGCTGCCGCCGTCAGCGTTTCGTTCTCAGCCTTCGTGATCTTGCCGATCTCCTTGTTCTTCGCTTCTACCTTCGCCAGGTACGCATCCAGCCGGTCGCGGTCCGCTTTCGGAGCCAGCACATGCTCATGCCACTTCGCCACGACCTTGAAATTCTCCATGGTCTTCGTGCTCTTGAAAATGCCCGCCATCGAGTAATAATCCGCCTGCGGAATCGGATCGAACTTGTGGTCATGGCAGCGCGCGCAGCCCACCGTCAGCCCCATGAACGTGCGCCCGATGGTGTCAATCTGCTCATCGATGATGTCCACTTCCATCTTCACGGGATCATCTTCGGCCAGCATCTTCGCGCCCAGCGACAGGAATCCCGTCGCCGTCCACCGCTCAAAGGTCGTTTCCAGATCGCTCGATGCAGGCATCAGATCCCCAGCCAGTTGCTCATGCACAAACTGATCGTACGGCTTATCTTTATTGAACGCCTGAATCACGTAATCCCGATAGCGAAACGCGTTTTTATAAACCAGATTTTCGTCCAGCCCGTTCGAGTCCGCATAGCGGGCCACGTCCAGCCAGTGCCGTCCCCAGCGCTCTCCATAACGCGGGGAAGCCAGCAATCGCTCCACCACGTTTTCAAACGCCCGCGGGGAATCATCGGCTAGAAAGGCTTTCACTTCTTCCGGCGTCGGAGGCATGCCCGTCAAATCGTATGTGGCGCGGCGGATCAACGTACGTTTGTCAGCAGGCGGAGCAGGCTGCAAGCCCTTTTCCCGAAGCTTCGCCATAACGAAAGCGTCGATCGGA
>CALFYN010000282.1 GCA_937952345.1 uncultured Acidobacteriota bacterium | reverse complement strand
GCGTCTTCGGCGGCGATTTGTTCGGTGATGCGGATGGCGCCCTGAATGCCGCTGTCCTTGGGCGAAAGGCGGATCTCGCCGCCGTAGGCGCGGATGATGAGGACGCGTTCGTTCGATACGCCTTCCGGCATCACCGCGATGAAGCGGATGCCCAACTGCGCGCAGGCGAGCGCCATGGCGATGCTGGTGGAGCCGCTGGATGCCTCGACGACGGTGGTGCGCGGCCCGATGCGGCCCTGCCGCCAGGCCTTTTCGAGAATGAATCGAGCAATGCGATCCTTTGTCGAGCCTGATGGATTGAGGAATTCCAGCTTGGTCCAGACGGGAGGAAGTGCCGGATCGAGCGCGATGGCGACCAGCGGCGTGGGAGCCTGCAGGCGGAGTTGCATGATAGGGCGTCCATTATTGTAGCGGGCCTTGCGGCGGGCATAGAATGAGCGTTGATGATCTGCAACCGCCGCCGGTTCCTGTGGGCCTGTACGCCCGCGGTGTGCCTTGCCGGCGACACCCGGATGGCGGCGAACGCGGGGGAACTGGCCCGCGCGGTGACTGACTCGCGCCCCGGCGATACGATTGTGCTGCGCGATGGGGAATGGCGCGATGCGGCGCTCGCCATCCACGGCGAGGACATTGTGGTGAAAGCGGAGACTCCCGGCAGGGTGATTCTCACGGGCCGCTCGACGCTGAGCATTTCGGGCGCGCGGGTGGAAGTGAGCGGCATCCAGTTTGTTGAGGCAACCACGGAGAGTGATCTCATCCGGTTTCGCACAACCACCACGCGGCCGGCCGTGGAGTGCCGCCTGACCGATTGCGCCATCGTGGATTCGAATCCGCCAGACGCCGCGACCAATACAAAGTGGGTTTCGCTGTACGGCGAGCGCAACCAGGTGGATCGTTGTTATTTCGCGGGGAAGAAGAATCTGGGCACGACGCTGGTGGTCTGGCTGCAGAACGGCGGCGCGCCGAATTACCACTGGATCCACCACAACCACTTCGGCCCGCGTCCGGTGCTGGGTGTGAATGGCGGGGAGACGATTCGCGTGGGCGACAGCGCGACGCAGACGGTGCGTAGCTACACGCTGGTGGAGCGCAATTACTTTGACCGGTGCGACGGCGAACTGGAGATCATCTCAAACAAATCCTGCGAAAATGTTTTCCGCGGCAACACGTTCGAGAATTGCGCGGGCACGCTGACGCTGCGGCACGGCGACCGCTGCCTGGCGGTGGACAATCAGTTTTACGGGCACGGCAAGCGCAACACGGGCGGGGTGCGCGTGATTGGGGAAGATCACCGCGTGCTGGGCAATTACTTTGAAGGACTGCGGGGCACGGGGGCGCGAGCGGCGCTTTGCCTGATGAACGGCATTCCCGATTCGCCGCCGGCCGGATATTTTCAGGTGAAACGCGCGCTGATCGCCTACAACACCATCGTCGATTGCACCGAAGTGGCGGTGATCGGGCTCGCTTCCGGGAGTGAGACTTCGCTTGCGCCCGTGGATTGCCTGTTTGCGGGCAACGCCGCCACGGGCGAGGCACGCGTGATGGACGATACGGCGCGGATACGATGGCAGGGCAACCGCTTTCCGGCTGTGGATCTGGAGGCGGCGGAACAACCATTCCGAAGAAATGCAACGAATACGGGGTGCTCATGGCGAAGCTAGGCCTGATTCTGATTGCCGCTGTGGTGGCGCTGGTGCTGATTGGCCAGGAGCGGCCCGCGGGTTTTGAAGCTGAACCGGGCGGCACTCCCGAGGAACAGATGTGGGAAGTGCTGGTGCTGATGGGTGTGGGCGACAAGCAGCCGGCGGAATGGAACGGCTCGGTGCGCGTGGAGGGCGGGGAATTGCTGGAGATCGAAGGATATCGCTTCGAGCTTCCGGACCGCATGTTGCCGCAAGGCGGCTGGCGCATGAGCACGCGCATCGAGCGCGTCACACGTCCCGAGGGACGTGAACAGAAATTGCTGCCGAAGGGTGTATTGCTGCGGGGGACGGCAAGCCGCGTCACGGCCACAACTGCGCAAGGGAACTGCGAGTTTGAGCCGGCGGCGATCGCGACAGGCCGATCGCAATCCTGCGCGGGCGGACGCATCGCCGTGCAGCGCGTGCCGGCGACTACGGATTTGAGCGGCACGGAACTGCGCCAGCACGATTTTCCGTCCATCGGCAGCGGCCCCGATGGTACGTTGTGGGCGACGTGGCTGAGCTATCACGACCGGCAGGAGGAGTTGAATTTCCGCCGCTATTTCAAGGGCCGGTGGACGCGCCTGATTCCCGTGGGGCGGGCTTCGGCGGATCTGTGGCGTCCGCACGCGGTCACTGACGATGGCGGACAGCCGTGGCTGGTGTGGTCGCAGCAGAAGAACGGCAATTGGGACATCTACGCGATGCCGTGGGAAGTGAACGCGTGGGGCGATGCCGTGCCACTGAGCCGCGGTGCGCTGCCCGATATCGAGCCGCACGTGGCGCGCGCCGGTGACGGCACGATCTACGTGGTGTGGCAATCGATGCAGGGGCGCTGGTCGCAGGTGCACATGGCGTATCGCAAGGGTGGCAAATGGAGCGAACCTCTGGCGGTGACATCGGGCGATGCCAACCATTGGGAGCCCGCGGTTGCAGCGGGCAAGGATGGCCGCGCTTGGATTGCCTGGGATCGTTACGGGGCCAGCTACGACATCGAAGCGCGCAGCTTTGCTCCGGGGGCGGGGTTCACGCCGGTGCAATCGGTGGCGGCCAGCGATCGCATGGAGGCGTATGTCTCGGTTGCCGTCGATGCGGGCGGAAGGCCGTGGATCGCCTGGGAGACGGGCGGGCCGAATTGGGGCAAGGATACGGGGCCGTTGAGCCCGCGGCAGAATGGGTCGGTGTTGGGGGACACGCGGCGCGTGGAAGTGGTGTGTCTCGATCAGGGAGTGTGGAAATCGCCGGCGCCGGTTGCGTTTCGCGATCCGCTGGAGGAAGGCGCCAACAGCACGAGCCGTCCATTGCTGCATGCCACGAGCGATGGCACGGTGTGGATGACGTTCAAGCGACGATACAGCCGGCTGGCTCGCAATCCATCGACGCATTGGGAGACGTTTCTCACGCGCGTGGATGGCGAGGGCTGGATGCAGCCAGTGCTTCTGCCACGCAGCGCCGCGCGCAAGAGCACGCGCATGGCGATGGCGGAATCCGGCGGACGGCTGTGGTTTTTCTGGAGCGCGGAGGGGCGGCAGTACGGGTTCATGAGCCGGCCACGCGCGCACCGGGTGATCGCCGGTTCGCTGCCGCTTCCCGCGCCGGCCGCGCAGGCACGGTTGGGGCCGTATGTGCCGGCACCGAGTAACAGCAAGCCCGTGCACACGGATGAAGCCGGCGATCTGAAGGCGATTCGCGAACACCGTGTGAAGCTTGGGAAAGAGACGCTGCGCATCGTGCGCGGGGATCTGCACCGGCACACGGAGTTCTCGCAGGATCAGGGGGGATATCAGGATGGCTCGCTGCCGGAGTTTTACCGGTATATGATCGACGCCGCGAACATGGATTTCGGGGCCTCGACGGATCATCAGGCGGGCGGCATCGACTACTGGAATTTCTTCACGCTGAAGATGGCCGATATGTATCACTTTCCGGAGCGCTTCGTTCCGCTGTACGGTTACGAACGGAATCTGGGCTTCCCGCACGGGCATCGGAACATTATTCACACCATTCGCGATTATCCGATCGTGCCGTTTTTCCAGCGTCCGGATGACAAGTTTCTGCTTCCGGACATGCCCGATGGCGAGTTGCTGACGTTCAACAGCAACTCTTATGGGGGCGGGATTGAGAACGATACGAAGCTGCTGTATGAAGAGTTGCGCAAGAGCGGCGGCATGGCGATTCCGCATACGTCGGGCAGCGCGGGCATGGGCACCGATTGGCGTGACAACGATCCGTCGCTGGAGCCGCTGGTGGAGATTTATCAGGGCGACCGGCACAGCTACGAACACAAGAATGCGCCGCGCGGTGTGAAGGACGGGGAAGAGAAGAAGGCTATCGGCGGATTCCAGCCGGCGGGGATGGTCTGGAATGCGTGGAAAAAGGGGTACAAGCTGGGCGTGATCGCCAGTTCGGATCATTTTTCGACGCACATTTCCTACGCGATGGTGTACACGCCGCGGCAGGACCGGAGGGCGATCTTCGATTCGATGATGAAGCGCCATGCCTACGGCGCCACGGACAACATCGTGCTCGATTTCCGGATGGGAGAACATTTCATGGGCGATGTGTTTCGGGCGGCGAAACCGCAGCCGATGCGGATTCGGGCGCGCGGCACGGCGCCGATTGCCGCGGTGCATATCATTCGGGATGGGGTGTATATCCACAAGGCGGCTCCCGGGACACGGGACGCCAATGTAGAGTTTCTGGACCGTGAACCCACGCCGGGGGAGCACTGGTATTACGTGCGGGTGGAGCAGGCGAATGGGGAGTTGGCGTGGTCGAGCCCGATTTGGGTTACGTACCGGTAGACTTGCTGATGTCGAGTACCTCGACCATGGATGCCGTGGCTCCCCGAATGGCTTGCCGCGGCATGCCACGATCCATGGTGACGACCCTCGCGTGGTGCTTGTGAGCCAACCCGAGCAGGAATGCGTCGGTCACTTGGTTTGCACCCAACAGACTCTGCAAGTCGAAGACGGAATGGTCGGTCAGGGACAGCGACTCAGGCCATCGGACGAGGCGCCTGCCGAGCGATTGCTGCAGGTCGGCAAGTAGCCGGCAAGCGTCCGCGGGACGAAGTTGTATGTTCGGGTAACGCGTGCCGGACAGAACCCGGATGAAACCGTTCTCCGTGTGCGCGCAGAATGCGATTTTCACGTCCTTGTTTCGGCTCAGCCACGTCTTCACCACGGACCGTCCCAGGTGTCCCGGGTCGACCCATGCCAATAGGACGTTGACATCCGGCAGATATGTTTGGGTCAATCGGTGGACTCCAGTATGTCTTTGACCAGCGCTGGGGTAACCGGAATGGGCTTGCCCCGATGAATGAGTGTTGGAAATCCATCTTCATCGTGTGTCCATTGAGCCTCCGCTGGTTCCAACCCCCGACGCACCAGTTGCGAAACAGTTTTCCCCAGGGTTTGGCCTTGACCACGAGCCAGTTCCTTGGCTGCTGCCAGCACGTCTTCGTCGAGATCCAGGGTGGTGCGCACAAGGATAGCATAGCATCAAGCGATCCTGATGATCTGATGCTACCCCTTGCCCCGTTGATAAGGCTCCGAGAGAAACTGCCGCGACTGGCGTGCCGCGTCGGAATCGGGGGCAATGGCGATCGCCTGGCGGTAGGCGGCGAGCGCATCCTCGCGTTTTTTCTGCATGTCGTAGCATTGGCCGAGGCGCAGGTATGTCATTGAGCCCGTATTGAGATCGAGATCCTTTGCCTTGACGGCCGCTTTGCGCAACTCGGCGATCGCCACATCGTAATCGCGGTACCAGAACAGCAGCGTGCCGCGGGCGTAGTTGATCTTCTCGGCCGGCATCGCGCGCAGGCCCACCGTATTCGCTTTCTTCAGGGCATCCAACTCGCGCAGCGCGGCCAGCGCACTCTCCTTGTCGCCCAGATCCCCGTACATCTGCACCATTTCCAGGCGCAGCAGGTAGTTGCGCGGATAGCGCTCCAGCAGGTCCTTGATGAGGGGGATGGCATCGCCGGGACGCCGCTCGCGGC
>CALFYN010000281.1 GCA_937952345.1 uncultured Acidobacteriota bacterium | reverse complement strand
GCGGCGCTGAGTAACGCCGCCGCTAACCATGGCCAGCGGGTGGATTTTGCCGGGGGTGGGGTGGTTTCCACGGGCGGCGACTTCAGGTCGAGGACGATGTCGCGCATGGCCTGGAAGCGATCGTCAGGGTCTTTTTGGAGGCACCGCTTGACGAGGCGTTCGAGCCAGGATGGCGTGAATGGCTTCACGGCCATCGGGGCGGGGTCGGCTCCGAGGATGGCGGCGACAAGACTGGTGTAGTTCTTGCCTTCGAACGCCTTGCGACCGGTGACCATTTCGTAGAGGACGGCCCCAAAGGCCCAAATGTCGGCGCGGGCGTCGGCTTCTTTGCCTTCGAACTGCTCGGGGGCCATGTATTGGGGGGTGCCGAGGACTGTGCCTTCGGTGGTGAGGGAGGCGACGATGGTTGCGTCAGTGGGGCCGGGCTTGGGGGCGGATTTGGCGAGGCCGAAGTCGAGGATCTTGACGCCATCGCGGGTGAGCATGATGTTGCCGGGCTTGATGTCGCGATGGGTGACTCCGGCGCGGTGGGCGCGGTCGAGGGCGTCGGCGATTTGGGTGGCGTAGTGGAGAGCGGTGTCGACGGGGAGGGCACCCTTGGCGATGCGGGCTTCGAGGGTTTCTCCCTCGATGAGTTCGAGCACCATGTAGTTAGGGCCGATGTCGTGGAGGACGCAGATGTGGGGGTGGTTGAGGGAGGCGACGGCTCGGGCTTCGCGTTCGAAACGGGCGCGGAGGTCGTCGCGGTTGGCGATGTGATCGGGGAGGACTTTAATGGCGACGAGGCGGTCGAGGCGGGTATCGCGGGCTTTGTAGACTTCTCCCATGCCTCCCGAACCGAGGGGGGCGAGGATCTCGTAGGGGCCGAGTTTATCTCCTGGTGTCAAGGTCATTCGATCACCGCTTCGCTCCTGCAAGCCAGTTCTGCACCACAGTCACCGAACGCCCGCTGTCTGTCCGCTCCACCGGCATCGGGAGCAGAAACCGCTTCCCGTCGTGGCTCACCCCGAACCACTCGGTGACATCCGTGATTCCGGTCTCGAAAAGCGCTTGTGGAGTGCCGGACCGAAACGCCTGCCATGTTTCCACTTCTGCCACCATGAGCGTTCCATCATTATCGAGCCAGAATATCTCCTTTCCATCGCGACGCCACCTTGGCCGGCGGCCCCCGTCTCTCGATACCTGCCATTTCGCTCCGGTTGCCGGGTAAGGCTGCACGTAGATTTCCTCCCTGCCAGACTCATCCGACGTGTAAGCTATCCATTTTTCATCCGCCGAGAAGGCACCGTGGAGTTCATTGAACTCGGTTTGCAGGAACGGAAACGGTTTCCGCTCCCCTGTCATGGGCAGAATCCAAAGGTCGGATTTTGATCTTGGATCCACTTGGAAGTAGAGAAGCCATCGTCCGCTGGCCGACAACTGGCTGATGATGTTCGAGTTCCCTGTTTTCAGAACCAATTCTTCGCGTCCGGCTCCAGTGGCGCTCTTGCTGTAGATGTCCTGAGTGCCATCGCGGTTCGAATTGTATACGATGCGGCTTCCATCCGGCGACCAGGCCACATTGGTGCTGGAATGGAAGGTGAATCGCGTGGAAATCCGCCTTGCCAAGTCCCAAAGCCAGATGTTGGCGTGCAGTGTCAGGGCGACCTGCTTCTCATCCGGAGAAATCGCGAGGCGAAGCGCGCCATTTGATGGCTCGCCGAGCACATCCAGCGACTTGCCATTGCGGTCGACCCAGGTCGCCTGAACCGAATCGCCGGCGTCCGGCATGTAAGCTAACAGTCCGTTACGCGACACGGAAAATGAAGATCCTCTACCTTTCGCGGCGATCACGAAGGGTTCGCCAGTCAGTTGCCCAACACCGGCGTCGAACCGTTGCGCCATCAACGCCTCCTGCTGGGCATACAGCAGATAACCTTCTCCCGATTCTGTTTCTGCATAAGCGATGCGGGCCATGACTCCGGCGAGGCGCTTTCGTTCCTTCGAGCCGAGGGTACCCAGCCAGATGCCTGCTATGTTTTGATCAGGGCTATCCACCACGTAGACGTAGCGGCGTCCGCCAGGGAGGAATACCGGCCAACGGTGATGGGATTCGCCCTTGGCCCGGTCATATGTCGTGACCTGAATGGGCGCCCCACCCTGTGCCGGGACGCGCCACAAGCCCGTGAACAGCTCTGCGTAGAGAAGAGTGCCCTCCTCATTCCATGTCCCTATACCGCGTGACACGTCGCACAGTGTCTGAACGGGTCCACCAGCGGCTTCTACCTTCTTGAGTTTGTTCTGCGCGAAGAAGCCGATCCACCGGCTGTCGGGCGACCAGAATGGGTGCTCCGCTCCCTCGGTGTCCGCCAGTTGTTGTGTGGAAGAGGCGCGCAGCGGACGTATCCAGAGCTGCCGCTTGCCGGCAGAGGTTGCCGTGAAGGCGAGCAACCTCCCGTCGGGCGAAATAGCCATTTCGTTGAATGTGGCCTTTTCCGGAGGCAGGATTGAGGTAGTGATCACGGGGTGGTCCGGAGCGGCTTCGCGGAAGTGGATTGCCGATAGGGCGATGAATGCCAGTGCAAGACCAGCCGCGGCGATCCACGGCAGCAGGTGGCTTTTGGCTGGGGTGATGACCTCCGCGGGCGGTGCCCGAAGATCCAGCACGATATCCCGCATGGACTGATAACGATCATCCGGATCTTTCTGTAGGCATCGCCGAACCAATCGTTCCACCCAGGCCGGAGTGAAGGGCTTCATTGACATTGGCGCCGGATCTGCCGAGAGAATCGCTCCGACAAGGCTCGAGTAACTCTTGCCATGGAATGCTTTCTGTCCCGTGGCCATCTCGTACAACACCGCTCCGAAGGCCCAGATATCCGCGCGGGCGTCGGCTTCTTTGCCTTCGAACTGCTCGGGGGCCATGTATTGGGGCGTGCCTAGCACAGTGCCTTCGGTGGTGAGGGAGGCGACGATGGTTGCGTCAGTGGGGCCGGGCTTGG
>CALFYN010000280.1 GCA_937952345.1 uncultured Acidobacteriota bacterium | reverse complement strand
AACGAGTAGTTGCTACAGTAAGCGAAAGCCAACATCGACGAGGGCGAAGCTCGGGACGGGTTTGCCGTCTTTGCGCGCGGGGCGGAAGCGCCATTGGCGGATGGCTTCGATGGCTTTTTCATCGAGGCCGAGGCCGAGGGATTGGCGGACTTCGATGTTGCCGATGCGTCCGCGTTCGTCGATTTCCAGGAATAAGACTACGGTGCCGGTGAGGCGGGCTTTGCGGGCTTCTTCGGAATATTCGGGCTCGATTTGATAGAGCACGGCGGGGCCTTCGCTCCAGCCGATGTGGCTACTGCCGGCGATGCCATCGCCCGATCCGGGTCCGATGCCGCGGCGGCGGCCGGAACCGATGCCACCACTGTGGCCGGGGCCATCGGAGGGCGGGCCGGGGATACCGCCGGGGAGTCCGATGACGGTGGGTTGGGTGGCGTGGGCGATGGGGCCGGATATGGTGGGTTCGACGGGGAGCGCGGGCATGTGATCGGGACGGTGCACGGTGGGCGGGAGAAATTGGCGGGGGGCGGTTTTGGGAGGCTCACCGAGGCTGGCGGGGAGCGGGTTGCGGCCACCACCGCCGGCGTCCTGTTCGAGTTGCGGCGTAGGCCTGTCGGGGTGGTAGTGGATTTTCGTGTCGGCGATCTGGACGACGGGTTGTGGGGGGCGGACATCGATTAGCGCTGTGAAGTGAAGCATTGCGAACACGGCGCCGGCATGCAGCAGCAGAGAGAGGAAACGGGACTTCATTAGAGGCGGCAATGCACGATGGCGGCCAATCCGTGGGATCAATCGGTTAGGGCATGGCGAGGGTGAATTGGCGGCCACAGCTGTGAAGCGGGGAACAATCGTTGGCGGGGCTTCGTCTTGCATGGATAGGGAGAAGAATTATGTACTGTACACATTGCGGCCGCGAAGTGGCATCGGATGCGCGGTTCTGCCCGGCTTGCGGCAAGTCCACTCCGTTGTGGCAAGCCGAGCACGCCGGGGAAGCGCCGAAACGGATTTTCCGGCTCACCTCGGATAAGAAGATCGCGGGGATCTGCTCTGGAGTGGCGAAGTACTTGAATGTCGATGTGACGCTGGTGCGGATCTTCGTGGTGGCGGTGGCGGCGATTACGGGATTTATTCCGGGTGTGATCGCGTATCTGGTGGTGTGGATGATCATGCCGGTGGAGGAGTTGATCCATGCTCCGCATACGGAGCCGCGGACGGTTTAGGCTGGAAGAATGGAGCAGGGCCCGGATCGATATCGCGAGCGACGGCCCGCGGTGCATCTGGCGGCGAGCGTGGAGTGTTTCTGGACGTCGCGCGCGGTGGCGGACGGGGCGCACCGTGTTTATCCCGACGGCTGCATGGATCTGATGTATACGCGGTGCGATGGGCGGTCGCGGTTGGAAGTGATCGGGGCGATGACGCGGTATATCGATGCCGAGGCCGAGGCGGGGACGGAGATTTTCGCGGTGCGGTTTCGTCCTGGTGGAGCGGGGTTGGGCGTGGCGGCTAGCGAACTGCGGGATGCGGCAGTGGAATGGCAGGCGATTCATCCGCATGATGCGCGGTGGTTGAAGACCCGGCTGGATGATGCGGATTCGGTGGCGGAGAGGGTGGCGGTTTGTGAGTCGATGATACCGGCGGCGCCGGGCGATGGAGTGCAGCGGGCGATTGCGGAGTTGGAACGGCGTCGGGGAATGGTGGATCTGGAGTGGCTGGCGCGGCAGGCGAATGTGAGCGAACGGCAGTTCCGGCGGTTGTGCGTGGCGCGGACAGGGCTGGCTCCGAAGCAACTGGCGCGGATTCTGCGGTTCCGGCATGCGATGGCGCTGCTGCGTGGGGCTCGGCGGGGGGAACTGGCTATGGTGGCGCTCGATTGCGGGTACTACGACCAGGCGCATTTCATTCACGAGTTCCGCGAGTGGGCGGGGGTGAGTCCTGTCCGTTTTTTACAATCTTGCGGGCAGGGGGAAGGGCTACACTCGGGACATGAAAATCACAGCAGTGCTTACGATGGAGCGGATTGAAGAATCCGTGGCGTTCTGGACGGCGAAAGCGGGCTTCGAACTGACAGTGTCGGTGCCGCACGGCGATGCGATGGGCTTCGCGATTCTGCAGAATGGCGCGGCGGAGTTGATGCTGCAGAGCCATGCGAGCGTGGCGGAGGACATGCCGGCGCTGGCGGGATATGCACGGGCTTCGAAGGCGTGTTTGTTTGTGGAGGTGGAAGATTTTGCCGGGATGGTGCAACGGCTGCAAGGCGCGCCGGTGGCGTTTCCGGTGCGTGAGACTCCGTATGGGATGAAGGAGATCGGGGTGTTTGAACCGGGCGGGCACCTGGCGGTGTTTGCGTGCCGGATGGGGTAAGTAGGCTACAATCGGGCTCGTGACGGAACAGAGCTTACCATTTGAGATCACACCGAAAGAAGTGAAGGCGCTGGTGGACGGCGGTTCGCGCGTTGTGCTGTTGGACGTGCGCGAGCCGCACGAGCATGCGATTTGCAGCATAGACGGGGCGCATCTGGTGCCGATGAATACGGTGCCGGCGCGTGTGCAGTCGATTGAGGCGGCGGCGGATGAAGCGCTGGTGGTGGTGTTTTGCCATCACGGAGTACGGAGCTTGTCGGTGGTGAGCTGGCTGCGGCAACAGGGAGTGGAGAATTGCCAGAGCATGAGCGGGGGGATTGAGATGTGGAGCCTGGAAATTGATGCGGGAGTGCCGCGGTATTGATGGGGCCTGCGGCGGTTAGGGCGAGGCGAAAAAGATTTGCGCGAGGCGGCGGAGCTTGGCTGGATCGAGGAGCAGGATGAATACGGATGCGGGAGTGAGTAGCGCCAGCAGGATGCGGGCGGCGGGTTCGGGGAGTCCGGCGAGGCGGAAAATTACGATTAGGGCGAGCAGGGAAAGCAGCCAATAGCCTCGCATGACGGAGCGCCGGCGCGGGCTGGTGTGGGCCGTGACACGGGCCGCGAAGAAGGGTGAGAGCTGGGGGCGAGGCTCGCGCTCGAGGTGGGAATGAATGATGTTATCGCTCATGGGAATTTCTCGGGGGTTTGAGCATGGCCTCGACTCGCTGGCGGCCGCGTGCGAGGTAGGATTTCACGGTTCCCGGCACAAGCCCAGTATATTCTGAGATCTCATCGAGCGAGGCTCCCTGCCAGTAGTGCAGATAAAGCAGTGTTCGATAGATTTCCGGTAGGGCCTCCATGCATTGGGCAATGAGAAGGCGGCGGTCGGGATTGTCGTTGGGGGCGGCGGATTGCAGGGTGTCGACGGGGATGTGCGGGAGGCGGAAGCGGGACTGGCGGCGGCGGTCGAGGGCACGGTTGCGGGCGATGGTGAAGAGCCAGGTGCTGAAGTTCAACTCCATTCGATAGGAGTCCGCCTTGCGGTGGATCTGGAGGAAGACTTCCTGCGCGACGTCCTCGGCTTCCGCATCGGAATAGGGGCCGAGCACGGAAGCCACAAGACGGAACACCTTGTGCTGGTATTCTTCGATGAGTTGGCGGAAGTCTTGCGCCTCGCGCGTTTGAAAGAAGCGCGGCGGCGCGGGGTTCGGGTTCATTGTTGCGGGGGATCGGCGTTGCGGTTGATCCAGGCGTAGAGCAGGAGGCCGACGCCGAGGAAGATGGGGATGAGCCCCATGGACCAGAGGTTCCGGATGTCCGGGTTCTGGGCGATGATGAGGGCGACTAGCGTTCCCGCACCGCCGAGGATAACGACTGCGGCGAGTCCGGCGACTTTGCGGGCGGATATCGGTTTCGCGGTGAAGCGACCGTGATGCTCCTCGTCTTCGACGGCGTAGGGCGGCAGTTCGGGATAGGGGAGGCCTTTCTCGATGGCCTGCATGCGCTCCTTGTGGATGAGGTCAAAAACATGGAGGCGGCGTTTTGTTTTTTCGCGGAAGAAGAGGTAGAAGATGAGGGCCCATCCAAAGGCCCAGATGGGGGCCATTAGTTGCTGCAGCATGGTGGTCCTTTCTTTGCCGGGCTTTGGTTCACGGTAACAGCTTGCGGAGGAGTCATATCTTCCATACGAACGATGGGGGGCGGCGGTGGCAGAATGTTTCGCGGTTTTTAGGGTACATTGAGGAATATGAAGAAACTCATTCTGGGCACGCTGTTCCTGAGCACGGCCATGATGGCCGCGGACATGACCGGGTGGATTAGCGACGATTCGTGCGGTGCGTCGAACGCGAATGCATCGAAGGCTTCGCGCGATTGCGCGCAGACGTGTATCAAGGCCGGGTCGAAGGCTGTGTTTGTGGCCGATGAAGGCGGGAAGGTGTACCAGTTGTCGGATCCGGCGAAGGCTGCGAAGTTTCTGGACAAGAAGGTGAAAGTGTCTGGGAAGGTGAGCGGGAACAAGATCGAACTGGCGTCGATTGCCTACGTGCAATAGGTTGGGATGGCGAACTCCGCATTTGACGGATTACGTGTTTTGTCGCTCGAAAGCCGCCGCGCGGCGGAGATCGCCACGCTGATCCGCAACAATGGCGGGGATCCGTTTGTTGCTCCTTCGATGCGCGAAGCGCCGCTTGCGGAGAACGAACACGTGTTCGCTTTCGGCGAGCGGCTGCTGGCCGGCGAATTCGACATGATGATTTTCCTCACGGGCGTGGGGACTCGCGCGCTGCATAAGTTGCTGATTACGCGGTTTGCGGAGCCGTCGATTTTGCAGGCGCTCGGGGGATTGACGAAGGTGGCGCGCGGGCCGAAGCCGGCGGCGGCGTTGCGGGAATTGAAACTGCCCGTGGACATTGCTGTGCCGGAGCCGAATACGTGGCGGGAATTACTGGAGACGATCGCGGGGCGCGAGGGGAAGCGCATCGCGGTGCAGGAATACGGGCGGACGAATGAGGATCTGGTGGCCGCGTTGCGGGGGCGCGGGGCTGAAGTGACCGCGGTGCGGATTTATCAGTGGCAGCTTCCGGAAGATACGGCTCCGCTGCGCGAGGCGGCGCGGCGACTGGCGCGGGGCGAGTTCGACGTGGCGATTTTTACGACAGCGATTCAGGTGCCGCATCTGTTGCGGATGGCATCGGAAGAAGGCGTGGAAGCGGAAGCGCTGCAGGCGTTGCGCAAGGGGACAGCAGTGGCTTCGATCGGACCGACGTGCAGCGAGATGCTGGAGGATTACGGCATTCCCACGGACATTACGCCGTCGCATCCGAAGATGGGGTTTCTGGTGAAGGAGACCGGCGAGCAGGCGCACGCCGTGCTGGAGCGGAAACGGGCCTCATCATGAACACGCAGGATCGAATGCTGGTGCGGCTGCTGGGGCGTTATATGCCACTGGCGCTGGCGCTGCCGGTTTCGACCTTCGTGGGCTATGCGATTGGCTACTGGCTGGACAAGAAGTTCGGAACAACGTATCTATATCTGGTGTTTCTGCTGCTGGGGATTGCGGCCGGGATCACGCAACTGATTCGGGAATTGAACAAAGACAACAATGTTCGGTGATTCGTTTCAACTGGATGCGGCGGTGGGGCGCATGAAGCGCATCATGATGGTGCTGGCCGGAGTGGGATGTGTGGGGCTGGCGGCGGCGAAAGGTATGGATTGGGGCGCGGGGTTCTTGCTGGGGGCGCTGATTTCGCTGGCGAGTTTTCACTGGACGCACCGGTTTGTGATGGCGATCGGGCCGGGGGGCGAGGCCAAACCAAAAACATGGAAGAGTGTTTTATTGGGGGGGCGGTACCTGATCATCGCGGCGGTTGTCTATGCTATCATAAGCAGTTTCGGGCTCAACATTCTGGCTGCGCTGTGCGGTCTGCTGATCGCGGCGGTGGCCGCTCTGCTCGAAATCCTCTACGAGTTCATTCATGGAACATGAGATATTAGTCACGCGCCTGTTCAACGATTATCTGGCGGGCGTTGGGAATGCGATTCTTGCGGCGGTGGGCCAGCATGCGCACAATGCCGACCGGCCGTGGACGAATTGGATCACCATGCAGATTCTACTGGCGCTGGTGATCGTGGTGTTTTTCGCGATGCTGAAGCCGCGGTTGTCGATGGAGAATCCGGGCAAGCTGCAGCATGTGATGGAGGCGATTTACGGCTTCATCCGTGGGGAAGCGGAATCGAATGTGCATCATGGGCATCATTACGCTCCCTTCTTCGGTTCGATCTTCATCTTTGTGCTGTTCGGCAATCTCATTGGAATTATTCCCGGGCTTGAGTCGCCGACGATGTTTCCGTACGTTCCCGCGGGGCTGGCGATAGCCTCATTCCTGTACTTCAACCTGATGGGTATGAAGGCGCAGGGTGTGGGGCGGTATGTGGCGCACTTTGCCGGGCCGATTCCGTGGATGGCGCCGCTGATGTTCCCGATTGAAATCATTTCCACGATGGCGCGGCCGCTATCGCTCACCATTCGTCTTTACGCCAACATGTACGCGGGCGAACAGGTGACTTTGCTTTTCCTGGGACTGACCTACTTTGTCATGCCCGCGGTCTTCATGGGACTGCACGTGTTCGTATCGTTCCTGCAAGCCTACGTGTTCATGCTGATGACGATGTTGTATGTCGGCGGCGCGGTGGCCCACGAGGAGCACTAAATCATATCTGACGGCATTATGGCCGTGCAGTGTGAGCTACCCCGGCCCCAGCCGAGGGATAGAACCACCTCCTGCGCGGTGTTTATAAGGAGCAACGAATGAACCTCAAGACCATGTTTATGGCGCTGGCGCTGCTGTTGATCGCCTCGCCGATTTACGCCGCGGACGGCACCAACTGGGTGGCCATCACCTCCGGCTTCTCGATGGCAATCGCTTCCGGCTTGTGCGCCCTGGGACAGGGCAAGGCAATCGCCGGTGCGGCGGAAGGTATGGCTCGCAACCCCGCGGCGGCGGGCGCAATTCGCGGCGCGCTGATTCTCGGCCTTGTGCTGATTGAATCGCTGGCGCTGTACGTGCTGGTTATCATCTTCGCGAAGGTTGTCTAAACTCCGAGCGAATACAAGTTACAAGGGGCTCAGGCGCGGTTCGCTGCCTGGCCCCTTTTTCCATAGGTGCACCATGAAACTGCAAGGAATTTTCCCTCCCATTACCACTCCGTTCCAGCATGATGGCGCGATGTATAAGGCCAAGGTGTTCCACAACGTGGAGA
>CALFYN010000279.1 GCA_937952345.1 uncultured Acidobacteriota bacterium | reverse complement strand
GGGCGAAGTGATCGAGGTCCGGATCGGTGATGGGCGAGAATTCTTCGAGGTTGTCTGCGACGTTGAGGTTGTTTTCGTCGATGGGTGGCTGGCGGATGATGGTGTCGAAGAAAGCACTGCCTAATGGCATGCGTCCGCTGGGCGGGGCGGATGTCTCGCCTTTGGGGAAGATGAGGAATGCTCCATCAGGTTCGGTTTGGACGTGGAACTTTTCGGGCACGAGCACGTCGAGGCCGCGGAAGTTCCAGGGCTTCCAGTTTTCGTTGGGGAAGCCGAACATGTTCTCGCGGGGAAGCACCGGCACTGTATCGATGCCGATGGCTGAGGCGAGATCTTCATCGATCCAACCCAGCATCTGGTAGGGTTCGTGGACTTTGACGGGGTGCTTCGGGAGGCCGTAGTAGTCGCGTAGCGCGGCGACGGCGCTGACGTGGATGCCCGTGACGGCGGTGCTGCCGAGATCGATCGGAATGCGGTCGGGCCGCTCGTGACGCAGTGCCGCGGCGAGGCGTTGGGTGCTGGGAGTTAGTGCTGTTTCCACTGCAGTTCAATCTCCTCGAGAAGTTTCCCTTTCGTTTCGGGGGTAAATCGCCAAACGAACCAGACGGTGACGCCGCAGAGGATGGCGTAGAGCGCGAAGGCTCCGGCGGCGGTGAAGGCTTTAACCAATGAGAGGAACGTAAAGGTGATGAGCAAACAGGCGAGCCAAAGGGCCACGGTGGCGATGGACATGGCACGTCCGCGGATGCGCGTGGGGAATAGCTCGGCGATCACCACCCACACTCCGGGGCCCATGCCGAAGGAGAAGCAGGCGACGTAGCAGAGAATGAGCGCCAGGACGCGGCCGGGCGTGGCGGCGTTCATGGCGAATACCGTGGCCAGCGCGGTGAGGGCGATACCCATGCCGCCTGCCGCGGAAATGAGGAGCGCTTTCCTTCCGAGGCTATCGATGGTGAACAGCGCGATCACCGTGAAGACCAGGTTCATGGCGCCGATCAACACGTTGGCCCACAGCGCGGCAGCGGTGCTCTGCGCGCCGGCCTGTTCCGTGAAGATGATGGAGCCGTAGTAGAGGACGGTGTTGATCCCCGTGACCTGTTGGAGGATGGCAAGCACGATGCCGATGATCAGCGGCCGGCGCAGATCGGGCGTAAGCAACTGGCGAAGCGATCCGCTCTCTTCGGCGATGGTGCGGGCGATGATGTCCAGTTGCGATACGGGCTCGCCGAGCCGGGCAAGGATTCGCGCGGCCTGGTCGCGGCGGCCCTCCTTGAGCAGCCAGCGCGGGCTCTCCGGAACGAAGAAGAGCGCCGCGAAGAAGCACAGGGAAGGCAGCGCGGCGGCGGCGAACATCCACCGCCAACTTCCCTCCCCCATTCCGGCAAGCGCCCATCCGGCGAGGTACGACACGAGGATGCCAAGAACGATGGCGAGTTGATTCATACTCACCAGGCGGCCCCGAATGGCGGCCGGCGACACCTCGGCGATATACAGCGGCGCAAGCAGTGATGCGATGCCGATGGCGAGTCCTGCGGCGATGCGGGCGGTGGCGAACTCGATCAGGCTGTTGGGAAGGGCCGTCGCGATGGAGGACACGGCGAAGAGAATGGCGGATACAAGCAGAACCGTGCGGCGGCCGTAGCGATCACTGAGTGTGCCCGCGATGCCGGCCCCGATTGCGCATCCGGCAAGCAGACTGGAGGCGGCGAGTTCGGTTTCGAGATCGGTCCAGCGAAATTGTTGGCGGAGGAACACGATCGCTCCGTTGATGATGGCCGTGTCGAAGCCGAAGAGAAAGCCGCTCAGAGCGGTGACTGCCGTGATGCGGTAGGAGTAGGCGGCCATGAGTTACCAGAGTTTTTGCGGCGGCGGAGTTTGGAACGGGCCGGGTGTGGGGGCTGTACGTTTGTTGCCGAAAAAGTCGGTGTCGATGGTGAGGGGCGAACCATCGGCGTTCTCGTAAGGGAGGCGGGAGACTTTGGCGGTGCCGAGGAGTTTGGTGGTGACCTGCGTTGCGGATGGGTTGGCAAGCGGTTCCATGTGGAGTTCACCGCTGGCGGTGAGTTTGGGCAGCGGGTGGTCCGCTTTCGCGGCGGTGGGCTCCTTGAAGTAGGGGCGGGCGCCCGAAACATAAACGTTGCCTCCTGTTTGGAGGGGAAATTCGCGGTGATTGTACACCCAAAGTCCGCCGGTAAAGAAGATGTTGTTGTAGAAGCGATTGTCTCCGCCGGTGGTGCTATCGAGTCCGGCAAGCGCTGTGGAGTGGGGCTTGTGATACGGAGTGGAGCGGCGCGGTTCAGGCTGGCTGACGATTGCGCCTCCGAACAGATTGTGTGCGTAGGCGCCGCCTTCGGACCAATCGCGGAGACTGATCTCGCTGAGAAAGATGTTGTTGTCGACAACAAACGGGCCGTGGTTCACTTCGACGAATAAGTCATCGGTGGTGTTGTCGTACAAGACATTGCGCGTGATGCGCGTCCCCTGCGCCATCCAGTCCATCCAGAGGCCGCGGCCGGCGTTGTGGATGCGATTGCCTTCGATGACTACATCGATGGCGGCGTGCAGTTTGATGCCGCCCATCTCGGCGCCGGTGAATTGGCGCTTGGTCCAGATGTTGAAGATATGGTTGTTTTCGATACGGCTGAAGATGGCGCCCAGGCTGCCGACGATGCCGCCCTGTTCGCATTCGGAGATGACGTTGTTGCGGACCATGTGGGAGCCGACGGTATCACGTGACCAGCCGATGGCAAGGGCGCGCAGAATAACTTCGTTGTAGTGCGTGGCCCCGTCTTTGCGCGGATCGTTGATCCAGACATTGTGGCCGGTTTTGCGCTCTTTGCCGAGGCTGATGCAGGCGCACTTGGAATCGCTGATGGTGTTGTTTTCGATGATCCAGCCTTTGCTCCAGTGCGTGCCGATGAGCCCGATTTGTTCCGCCGTGGGAGCGGCCCATTGCGTGGCGGCGTGCATCATGCGGAATCCGCGGATGGTGATGTAGTTGCGTCCCGGCTGATCGGGGTAGAAGCAGGCATCGCGCACGTTGATTTCGACAAGCTCGCGATTGGGATCCTTGCCGAGGAAGTTGGCGTAGATATAGGTGTTGTCGTCGTCGCTTTCGGTGAACCATGTGGGATGCGCTTGCGGGTGGAGGACGCGTTCGAGGATGTGAGTTTCCCAGAGAGATTGGCCGTTGAGGTAGACCTCGCCGGTGTGGTGGGGACGCTTCTTGTCGGTGAACCAATCGCCGGTGATCAGGTCGGTGTAGGGATTGTAGGCGCCGAAGAACGTTTTGGGAATGGTGGCTTTCCAGACGTTGGGAAGGAATGGCTTCCAGTCGCGGATGATTTCGGAGCCTTTGATGACCACCGTTTCGCCGGGTGCGGCCTGGTAAACGATGCGCTTGCTGTCCGATTCACCACCGCGTGGAGGAGTGATGCGTTCGCGGTAGGTTCCGGCGCGAACGGTGATGATGTCACCGGGTTGCGCCATGCGGGCGGCGGCGGAGATGGTTCGGAAGGGGCGTGCCTGCGAGCCGTCGTTGACGTCTGCTCCGGTAGTGGCGACGTGGAACTCCGTGGCGAAGGAGGCCGCGGCAAGCGCGAGCAGGAACGTGAGCATGAATACCTCCGTTTCTTAATGTGCTTCCAGAGTGAGCAGCGCCTTTTCGCAGGTTTCCTGCATGGCATCGGTGGTGTTGGGTGTGCCGCGGTAGTTGTTTTGGGAGCGGTAGGGCGTGGCAACGCCGGGAAGCTTGGGGATCTCCGTGCGATGGTGATGCCAAGCCTTGCGCCATGCGCGTAGTTCGCTGAGGGCTTGCTGCTTTGTGGTGGCGCCGCCTGTTTCCTGCCAGCGGTAGTAGAGGAACATGCCGCGGATGTAGTGGGCCATCACGGCGGCAACGGATTCCATGTAGGCGAGCGTGTTGGCGGCGTCTTCGGGCAACTGGCCGGCTACGAGCGTGCGCATGCGGCGGACGGTTTCGAGGGCTCGGGATTTTTCTTCCAGAGCTTCGTTTAGAGCGTGTTTGCTGCCTTCGTAGAGGATGCGGAGGCCGCCTTCGTTGCCGAGGACGCGCTCTCCACGGATGATGTCGTCCCGCATGATATTGCGCGCCGGAAGCCAGCCCTTGTGCTGCCGGGAATAAGGGGCGATGTAGCGGAAGCCGAGAACTGCGTCGTCAGAGAGAAGCAGCATCTCGGCGACTTTCGGTGCGGCGGCCGGGCCGAATTCTTTCGCGGCCCATTCGCGGGCGAGTTGGCGGGGATCGGCATCGGAGTTTTGGGCGAGCTTTGCGGTGGCGTAGATATTGGCGCGCACCCAGCGGTCGGATTTGAGATGCGGGCCTTCCCAGCCGCCGCCGAAGTTCCAGATCCAGACGCCTTTCACTTTGAGATCACGGCAGCGGCGCATGGCAACAGCATGCTCCTCGCCCACGTAGTTCGGGAACGCCCCCTTGCCTTCGTATTCGCGAGCGGCCTGGAATTCGACGATTTGATCGACGCCGCCGCGGCCGATGGCGGGGTTGAAGTCGTTGTAGCGCCAGTAGTCGGTCTGGGTGAACTTGATGGAGAAGATGAGGCCTTTGCGCTCCTTCACGCCGGCGAGGATTTTCTCGTACACGTTCACGTCGCCGTGGAAACCATTGTTGCCGAGATCCCAGGTGCGCCAGATGAGTTGGCGCCCGAACTCATCGACGACGATGCGGCGCGTCTCCGCAATCAGACGCTGCATATTGCGGATGAAGGTGGGGCTGTTGGCGCGTTCCACGCCGGGTTCGGAGATGATCTGGCCACTGTAGCCGTCGTGCAGAAATGAATAATTCTCACCGGTCCGAACCATCACATAACGAATTTCGGGAAAAGCGCGCAGCACCTCACGATACTTGGCGCGGTACAGCTTCCAGAATTCCTCTTTGTCAAAATCCACGCGGCGGGCGTCGCCGGAGAGCGTGACCCTGCCGGCGAGCCGTTCGAGCACAGCCGTCGGAAGCTGGATTTCATCCGTGCTGGCGATGGCATCGATGCCCATCGCCCTAGCCCGCGTGGCCTGCTGGCGGAAGCGGCGGCGTGCTTCTTCGATTTGCCCGCGCAGTGGCGAACCGGGTGGCAGCGCGCCAGGGGCGGATTCTTCGAACAGGGCAAGTTGCGTGAACGAGCCCAATACCGCGGCGTTGTAGCCGTATTCCTGGTAGCGCGCAATGTCTGTTTCTCCGCTACCGATGCGGAGAGGGAAGGCGGCGGTAGCGGGTAAAGCCATCGCCGCCAGAAGAAGAATCGGGCGCATTGCGTCAGCCGAGTTTAGGCGGCAGTTCCTTGAGCGGACCCATCCATTCGAGTTCGCGCTCAATGTCTTTGTGGAGCCGGTATTTCTTCGTGATGGCGGCAAGCTGCGGCCCATCGACGTCGATCTTGGCCATGTCGTATTGGCCGATGCCGTTTTGGTGGCAGTAGCGCAGGTAGCCGATCCAGTTGGGGTCGATGCCCATCAGTTCGATGCCGACGCGATCCGCGGCAATGTAGTCCGTGGAGGCAACAGCAGCCCGGCTCGCGACTGGAGTGCCGGATGCCGGCCCGTTTCCTTCCATGCCCTCCCAACCGTCGATGAGCGTCGCGCCCCAGAAGGGCTTGAGTTTCGCCGCGGTGAGAAACATGTTGTAGTGCGTCTGGCGAACGCCGCCGTGGTATTTGCGCTTGTCGTTCCAGCGCGGCGTTTCGCCGGGCTTGTAGTGAATGGGCGCACCGAGCGTCATGTTTTTCACGCTCTGGGTGGCGATGACCGTGTTATGGGTTTTGAGGATCGCGGCGCAGATCTGGTAAGACTCGGGATCGAGCATGCGCGCGGCGAGCCGCACCGGTTGCACATGCAGATCGGGAGTGAGTAAGTGCGTCAGGCGATACTCGGCTTCGGTATTGAGATCGATCAATTTGACCCGCAGCCGCTTGTACTCGCCGGCGAGACGCGGATAGAGGAAGTTTTCGAAACCTTCCAGTGTCTGGCCCGCGCTCGATTCGGCGATGACAACTTCACCCTTCCAGCGGCCATCGAGGTAATCCAGGATGCCGCGGAGGGTGTCGACGTGGGTGGAGGCAAGTTGATTCTGCGTGGAAACATTATTCGGTTTAATGAGGACGTATTTCTTGCCTTTCCAACCGGAGCGGATTTGGGAATCGATCCCTTCCAGCGCTTCGCGCACAATGCGACGGCGCTCTTCTCCCGTGCGGACGGTGACCAGCGATCGTTTTTCGTTGGGAACGATGGGGGCGAATTCCATTGGCTCAGGCGCAGTGACGGGCTCAGTGCCGCGCTGTGCCTGCAGGGCTGCTCCCCACATGCCGCCGACGGAGGTTAACCAACTACGACGTGTGAACATCGTTGCACGCACCTCCTTCGTGTCGTGTTGCTTCGATTATACTGGAGATGCCATGTCGGAAAGCACGGCATCGCGGCGAACTTTTCTGGCCGCCCCGCTGGCGTTTCAGACGGTTCCATCCGCATCTGCATATACCCTCCCCACGAAAGTCCTCGGCCGCACGGGATTGAAAGTCACAACAGTCGGCTTCGGGACAATGATCACTTCGGACGCATCGGTAATTGAACGAGCAGTGGATCTCGGGATCACTTACTTTGACACGGCCCGAACCTACCAATCCGGCAACTGCGAGCGCATGGTGGGCAATGCCCTGAAGGCGCATCGCAACAAACTCATCCTCTCGACAAAGAGCGGAAAAGAAGACAAAGACGGAGCCCTGCAGGATCTGGAAACATCGCTCCGAGCACTGCAGACGGATCACGTCGATATCTGGTACATTCACGCGAAATCGCGCGCCGAGCAGTTGACCGAAGGGCGGCTGGAAGCGCAGCGGATCGCAAAGCAGCGCGGCATGATCCGCTTCAGCGGCGTGTCGACGCACGGCGGTTTTCCGGAGATCATTCCGGCGGCAATCAAGTCGGGCGCCATTGACGTCATCCTAACTTCCTATAACTTTACGATGGGCGCCAGCATTGATCCGCTTCTGGAGGACGCAAAGAAAGCCGGCCTCGGCATTGTGGCGATGAAGGTGATGGCGGGCGGGTTCCGGCGCGTGAAACCCGGCGATCCGCTGTACAAGACCTTCAAGAAAGACGGCGTATTCCCCGCTGCTCTGCGCTGGGCGATGCGCAATCCGCATATCGACACGGCGATTCCGTCGATCACCGATCACGATCAACTGGACGAGAATTTCCGTTGCATGTCGGCGCCGTTCACCTCGGATGATGCGTCGCTGCTGGCGGTGCAGCGCACCTACATCCGGCCGCTGTATTGCCACGCCTGCGGCAATTGTTTGGGTGTCTGCCCGAAGGGGTTGCCGATTCCGGACATCATGCGGCATGTGATGTACGCCGAGGGCTACGGGCAATATGCGATGGCCCGCGAGCAATACATGGAGTTGCCCGAGCAAGTGCGCGAGATCGATTGCCACGATTGCCGGCCGTGCGCGGTGCGCTGCCCGAACCATCTGGCAGTGGCGGCGCGCATGATGCGGGCGCGGGAATTGTTCGCCTGAGGCGCACACCATGTGGATACTTGTGTTGTTTGCCGCCGCGACGGCGGGCAGTCTGCCTGTGCCGGACTGCTCCGCCGTTCCCGGCTTTACGCAAAAAGGCGCGTTGCGCACATTTGACGTCGAGACGCTCTTCGAATATATGAACGGGAACTCGGAAGGCTATTTTGCCTATGGGTTCCGCAAGATGAGCGGCGTGACGTGCACGGACGGGAAGCTGGATCTGGTGTTTGATATTTCGGAGATGGAGACGCCGGAACTTGCCTGGGGGATGTTCACGGCAAACCGCGATCCGAAGTTGCCGCTGGCGGGATTTGGAGGGGCGGCGCAGGTAACTCCGCGGCGCGGGGCGTTTGCCAAGGGCAACGCCTATGTGGAAGTCGCCGCGAACCCCACATCAGCGCCGGAGATCATCGAGCGGTTTTTGGCGTATTGGGAGAAGCGAATGCCAGGAGAGAGCAAACGCCCGGCGCTGCTCGATGTGTTTCCGGCGGACGGGCTAGTGGTGGATTCGCTGCGGCTGGTGCCGGAGTCGGTGCTCGGGTTCCGGATGCTGCAGCGCGGCTTTGTGGCGCAGTACGCGCAGGGGAAGGCGTTTCTGATTCCGGAGGCAACCCCGGAATCGGCGGCGAAGGTCTTCGCACAGTTCCAGCAGCGAATGAATGCGAGTGAGACAGCGTCCCTCGGCGAGGAATCGTTCCAGGTGAGAGATAAGTACCTGGGGCGGATGTGTGTGTTTCGCAAGGGACGGTTTCTTGGCGGCGCAGTGAATTTTCCGGAGGCGGTGGATCCGGCTGGCCTGGCGAAGGAGGTGGCGGGCAAGTTGCCTTGAGGGATTGGGGCCCATGAGGGCGTGGTTGCCTTTCGATCCCTCAGCGGCTCCGGCATTCCCCCAGAAACGGCTCTGGCACTCGTATTCCATGCTCACGCAGGATGTCGTAGGCCGCTGCCCTCACCACATACGCGGCGCACACGGTGTTTGATGACAAGTCCCACCGGTACGCGCCGTCATCTGTTAGAAGCGGCAATAGCACACGGGTTGTGGCCTCGCCAGGATAGCTTCTCAGCATCAAGGCCCCTCTTTCCCTCTCTCTATAATCGGGAGATTGAAGCAGAGTGAGTGCGTCTATATGGAACTGGGGAAATGCCGGAGCCACGACATACTTTGTGGGCGATAACTTCAGTATCACCGCGCCTTTGGGCGCAATACAAGAAAAGCAGCCTTGTGCCAGCGTCTTGGTGCGATGAAAGCTCCCCGGGACAGGATCGATGTCGACAGGCAACCTGTTGGCAGCCCTATGGGCAACCTCAAGTTCGATGAGGCCCAGGATTTCATCGGCAGTTCTCGCGAGACCGCCCCTGGCAGTCGCGAGTCCCTGTGATGATTGGTTGAGGAAGATGTTGCGGCGCAGTGTCCAATGTGCGGGTTCGTGGATCCCTTGCTCGCCGGAGCGGCGAAGAAAGAACAATTGTGGGCGGTGGTATTTCACGTTTGGTTCGCGGGCCAGATCCACCTCCCGCTTCATTGACATCGCGCGCGTCGTTTTCCAGTGAAATGTGAGCGAATCTGCTGTGTAGCTCCCGAGCAGCACTCGCGTCACATCGACAACGGCTTGCTCCTCGAAGACGGAGTCGCTCGTCTGGATCACATCCGGTGTCACGCTGCGCGGATGCCCCAACACAATCAAATCGCAGTCCCATATCATCCACTCGAGCGTATCCACCATCTCAACAAGAGGTGGCACCGTTCCAACCAGGTTGGATGCAACCATGAAACAGAGTGCGGCCAGAATCCGGTGTGGCATCACAGAAGAAGGCGTCTCCTTCAGAGATGATATCGAAATCCTGTCAACCACCTCGGCCCTTCCGCGGTGATAGCGATTCCTGGCTTTTTTCAGTAATCGAATCGTCACCCCAACGTCACGGAAGTTGTGCGGAAATCTCGCTATAATTCAGCGATCATGAGATTACTCGCTTACCTTGCGCTCTCTCTCTGCGCCGCGCTCGCGCCTCTCGCCGCACAGTCGACGTTAGGCGTGGTCCTCGGTTCCGTCCGGGATGCTTCCGGAGCCGTGGTCGCCGGCGCCGCCGTCAAGCTGACCAACATCGGTGAAAACACCTCGCGGGATGGAACCACCAACACCAACGGGGATTACGAATTCCAGAACGTGAAGGCCGGCCAGTATGAACTGACCGTGACCCTGGCGGGCTTCCGCAGTTTCTCGGCGCGAGGCTTCTCGGTGGCCGCGCGCCAAACGGTACGCGTGGATGCCGCGCTGCAGGTTGGCGACGTGACACAGACCATCGAGATCACCAGTGCCGTCGGCGTCATTGCCACTGACTCGCCAGTCGTGGCTTCGACGCTGTCGCGCGAGAAGATCATTTCGCTGCCCGTGAACGTGCGCGGCGGCGGCACGACGAGTCCCTACGCCATCATCGCCGCGCTGCCCGGCGTGCAACCGGACAACGGCGGCGGATTCGCCATTCAGGGCGGAGTGCCAGCGCAGACCGAGTCAACCTCCGACGGTATTTCGATTACGGGCGTGACCGGCAATTCGCCCAATCGCAACCTGTTCCCATCCGTGGAAACCATCTCGGAAATCAAGGTACAAGGCGTGGGCAACTCCGCCGAGTACGGCACTCCCGGAGACATCACAACCATTTCGAAATCCGGCAACAACGTCTATCATGGCGCGCTGTTCTGGTATCACCAGAACAAGGCGTTCGATTCGCGCACCTTCAACCAGGCGAGACTGCCATCGAAGATCGCCAACACCTTTGGGGCGACGGTTTCTGGTCCCGTCCTGTTGCCGAAAATCTACAACGGCAAGGACCGGACATTCTTCCTGTTTACCTGGGAGAGCTTCCGCTATCCGGGACAGCGCACCTTGACAAACTCGGTTCCCACCGTGCGCATGAAGAACGGGGATTTCTCGCAGGAAGGCGTAAACATCCGCGATCCGTTTACGGGCACGCCGTTTCCGGGCAATGTGATTCCCCAGTCGCGGTTCAATGCGGCCCCCAAACTGATTCTGCCCTTCTATCCGGATCCCAATGTGGGCAACGTGGACCGCTTCGCTGCCGCCAACTTCATAGACAACCGGCGTGCGGATTTGTCCTCCAAGCAGTTCGACACCCGCATCGATCACCAGTTTTCGCCGGCCCACGTCCTCTTTGGGAGATATTCCTTCAAGAACGCCGAGTCGATCAATCCCAACAACCTGACGCTGCCGTCCGACATCGGATTCAGCAACTACAAGCAGGCCGTGTTGAACTATACCTGGACAATCCGGCCCAACCTGTTGAACCAGTTCATCGGCGGGATTGCGTACGCTCCGTCCGGGTCGCAATTCCCATTCGACGGCTTGGCATTTTCGAACAGCCTGAACCTGAACGACATTCAGCGGGAAATCTTCTTCAACGGTCTCCCCAATTTCTCCATTGACCGCATGACGGGCTTTTCAAAAGGAAGGCCCGGGCGCGGCGCTTCATGGAATACCCAGTTCATCGACAACGTGACATGGACGAAGGGCCGCCACACCATCAAAGCCGGCATCGACATCCGCCGGCTGCGGGCCGAATCGAACCTCGGGTTCACAACAGGAGACAACTA
>CALFYN010000278.1 GCA_937952345.1 uncultured Acidobacteriota bacterium | reverse complement strand
CGCGGTCGTCGCTGTCTACGACTTCGGCGGTGGAACCTTCGACATCTCCATCCTGCGCCTCCATGGCGGCATCTTCGAAGTGCTCGCCACCAACGGCGATACGCACTTGGGCGGCGACGACATCGACAACCGCCTGCTCAAGATCGCGCTCGAAGACGTGGCCGCCGAATGGGGCGAGGATCTCTCGCACAACGGCGAAGCCGTCCAGACCTTGCGCCGCGCCGTCATCGCCGCCAAGGAGCAGCTCTCCTTCGTACCCTTCACCCGTATCGAGTTCACCTACCGCGGCAAGACCTACCGCCGCGAGATCACCCGTGAGCTCTTCCGCAATCTCATCTCCGATATCATTGACCGCACGCTGGAGCCCTGCCGCAAGTGCATCGCCGACGCCGGCCTCACGGTCGAGCAGATCGATGAAGTCGTGATGGTGGGCGGCTCCACCCGCATCCCCATGGTGCGTTGCGCCGTCGAGACGCTGTTCAAGGCCAAGCCCCACACCGAACTGAATCCCGATGAAGTGGTCGCCCTCGGCGCCGCCGTGCAGGCCGGCATTCTCTCCGGATCCGTCGATGACAAGCTGCTGCTCGATGTGACCCCGCTTTCGCTCGGCATCGAGACCATGGGCGGGGTGGTCAGCAAGCTCATTCACCGCAACTCCACCATCCCGGCCAGCGCCAAGGAAGTGTTCACCACGGGTGTCGATGGACAAACCAACGTGCTCATCCATGTCCTGCAGGGCGAGCGCGAGTTGGTCAAGGATTGCCGCAGTCTCGCCCGCTTCGATCTCACCGGCATCGATCCCATGCCCGCCGGCGCGGCTCGTGTCGAAGTGAAGTTCCTTATCGATGCCAACGGCATCTTGAGCGTGTCGGCCCGCGACCTCCGCACCGGCAAGGAACACACCGTCGAAGTGAAGCCCTCCTACGGGTTGAACGAAGACCAGGTGGAGGCGATGATCTCCGAGTCCATCGCCAAGGCCGAAGAAGATTTCCAGGAGCGCCAGGTCCGCGAAGCGCGCCTCGAGGCGGACACCATTCTCACCGCCACCGAGAAAGCCCGCGCCAACGACGCCTGGTTCGACCTCACCGATGACGAGCGCAAGAAGATCACCGATGGCGTGAATCAACTGCTGCTCGTCTACCACTCGGATGATCATCATCTGATCCGGGCCAAGATCGACGAGTTGAACGAAGTCACCATGAAGCTCGCCGAGACCATGATGAACACCGCCGTCCGTTCGGCCCTGAAAGGAACGCACGTCTGATGGGCAAGCTCACCTGGACCCAAGCCGAAGACATCGGCATCGAGTTATACGAGAAGTTCCCCGACACCGACCCGCTGCAGGTGCGTTTCACCGACTTGCACAAGTGGGTCACCGAACTCGACAACTTCGACGACGACCCCGCCAAATCGAACGAGGCAAAGCTGGAAGCCATCCAGATGGCCTGGTACGAGGAGTGGAAAGACAATCAGGACTAGCTCACCACGCCACGATCGCCCGGCTGGTTGCCTGTAGTTGGAGACGCTTTTTCGCCTTGAACAAGACGGGGTTGGTGCGCAGTACCTTGAACCCGAGTTCGTCCACGCCTTCCACCGCGATGCGGTAGCGCGAGGCGCCATCCGACCGCAGCCCCGAGGCATCCACCTCATACGCCGTGACGGTACCTTTGAACCCTTCGGTGCGGATACGGAACTGCTCGTCCTCATCGGAAACATGAACCGCGATCTTTGACTTCACCATGACGCTGCATGCGAAGAGCCCGTTGCCGGCGAGCCGTATTTTCCATGGCCCTCTCCGCGGCTTGTCGATCTGCAGGATCCGGCCCGACTGCAGGTCGACGTTGCGAGCGGCCTTCGCGGCCGGCACTTCGGGACCCGAGGGGTCGTACACAACAACCGCCTCCCGGCATTGCACCGAGGCCATGACCAGCATCGACTCGACAGTGGAGTCGACAGGGAACTCGAAGGTGTGCTCGCCGCTCAACTGGCCCACGGCGCGCATCAGGGTCACCGGGTGGGAGTTCGGGGCCTGCATCACGGCCGAGGATTCCTTCATCTCGCCCTGCTGGAACAGGAAGAGTTGCCCGCCGGTGCTCTCGCTGAGTTCGAGATAGGTGCGATCGACGGCGCGTCCAGCCACGCATGGCTTTGCGCCCTGAGCCGCAAGCGGCGGGACAAGCAATAGGGCGGCAATCCAGCGCATGATGGTTGTATCGGCCCACTCGCAGAGGGGAAATAGGTAGGGCAGGTGTTGCCCCGATCCGTACTAAACGAAAGGCTGTAGATTCCGAAGATGCTGCGTCGTTCCTTGCTGGCGATTCCATTCGCTGCGCCCGTCTGGGCGAAGAAGAAGTTCTCCGATGACCTCTGGGCGGCCATCGCCAGGCTCTACGCCAAGACACTGCGGCACCCGTTCCTGCGCGGCTTGCAGGACGGCACGCTGCCCCGCGCGAAGTTCCAGCATTACCTCGTGCAGGATGCGCTGTACCTCGGCGCATTCTCGAAGGCGCTGCTCGATCTGGCCGAGCGCGCCCCGCGTCCGGAATGGAAACAGCAGTTCACGCGCGATGCCACCGAGGCCATCGCCGTCGAGAAGCAGATGCACTCGGAGATCCTGGCGAGCTACGGCATCCAGCCGGATCCGGCAGCGCGGATGTCGCCGGTCAATCGGGCCTACACCGTGCACCTGCTGGAGGCCTGCCGCAATGCACCCTTCGCCGCGGGTGTGGCGGCGATGCTGCCCTGCTATTGGATCTATTGGGAAGTAGGCAAGGAGTTGAAGAAACGAGGATCGACGACCAAAGACTATCAGCGCTGGATTGATCAATACGCAGGCGAAGAATACGGAGTCACCGTGCGGCGGGTGATCGCGATTCTGGATGAAGCTGTGGCCGGCTTGAGCCCCCGCGAGCGCTCGCGCTGCCGCAAGCTGTTCCTCGAGTCGTCGCAGTTTGAATACGACTTCTGGGACAGCGCCTGGCGGAGTTCCTGATGCCGCCCCGCATCCTGCACATCTCGCACTCCTTCGCCGGTGAGATCGGCAAGTCTGGCCTACCGTGCGCGGCGAACAACCTGGAGTGGCTGGATCTTTTGTCTGCCGGGCCAGTAGCCGCTTTACCACTCAAGGAACTCAGCGCGCTGCGGATGGATTACCTGCACCGGAAGGGCAGCTTCATCAAGACCGGGGAGTTGCCCGCCCGCGATGAGGGCATCCTTCAGTTCCGTGAGTACGATGAGATCTGCCTCTGGTTCGGTCCGCTAGTCGAGGAGCAACTCTGTCTGCTGCAAGTGCTGGATGCGCTCGCTGAGCAGGACATGGCTGAAGTGCGCGTGACTCATCCAAACGGCGACCCCTGCTGGTTCGACAAGCTCGAACCGGCCTGGAATGACAGACAGAGCGTTTCCATGCTGCTTCTGAATCGAAGCCGCGAGGCGTGGAGGCTGTTCTGTGTATCGGACCCGGAACTGCTCTTCGAATTCGCGAAAAAGCATGAGGAATCGTTTCCTTGCATCTCCGCGGCGTTCTTGATTCTGCTTCAGGAACTGCCTCGGACTCGAGATGGTCTCTCCGCAATCGAAGCAACCCTTTTGGAGAGTATCGCTGGCGATTCGCGGCTTGATTTCGCCATGGCCAAGGCGGCTGTCTGGCACGATTGGAACTGGTTCCGGTTTCCGCTGGTGGCGGACCTGGCTCGGAATCTGCTCGACGGACCTGCTCCGCTGATTGCACTTTTGGAACAAGGGGAATGGGATCGCACCACCTTCCGCAGCCTGGCTCAGAGGAGAGTGCGACTGACGGAGGCCGGCCGGGCGGTGATCGCCGGTGAGGCCGACGCAATCCAACTGCGCGGCATCGACCGTTGGATCGGAGGGCTGCATTTGCGAGGCACAGCCGTTCCATGGCGATGGGACAAAGAGGAGGGCAAACCCGTTCGATAGCCGGCGGGATACTCATCGCCGGCAGTCACATTTCTGGTAAAGATTCTTATCTGGTTTGTTTTTAAAATCATGAATGTGATTGTCTTGATCTGGCAAATCCTACCCTTTTCGCTCGCCTGATATCTTCATTGTCAGGAGAGCACCAGGCCTTCCAGGAAGCCCGTGCCGAGGCCATCCGCGACCGCAACACCTTGTCGATTTTCAAATTTCGAGTCGTCGCAGTTTGAATACGACTTCTGGGACAGCGCCTGGCGGAGTTCCTGAACGGGCGCTGGCTTCATTGTTCCCGGCGGGACCTAAGGCGCATCCAGGTCCAGTAGGCCAGCACAAAGGGCAGAGCCCACGCGGCGAGTCCGGCGATGGCGGTGAGCCATTCGGGTAGCGTGATCATTCCGTGCGGTCCCACTACGACCAGCAACAGGAAGAGAAAGACCGCGAGTGTGATGAGCAACACAGCAAGAGCCGCCAGCGCCGCCAGGATGTTGCGTAGGTTCATGGCTGCTGCTGGAGAAGGCGCAGGACTTCGGCGGCTTCGTTGCGGACGATGGGTTTTGTGCTGGCGGCGGCTTTCGTCAGGTAGTCGCGGGCGGCGGATCGGTTGCCGGTGGCGGCGAGAGCGGAGCCCATGCCGAGCAGGGCGCGGTCGAAGTTAGGCCGCGCTTTCAGTGCGGCTTCGTAGTGGCGGATGGCAATCAACCAGCCGCCGCGGGAGGCGGCGAGGCTGCCCAATGCCTCGTGAGCTTCGGGGTGGTCGGGTTGCAGGCGGATGGTGGCTTCCATCTGCTTCTGGGCTTCGTCGAAACGCTGCGTGCCCATCAGCAGGGCGGCGTAGTTGAAGTGGGCGCCCGGCGAGTTGGGGGCAAGACGAATGGCGGCCTGATGATGATGAAGGGCTTCGTCCAACCGGCCCGAGACTCCGTAGGCATTGGCTAGATTGGAATGGGCTTCGGCGTAATCCGGACGGTGGCGGAGGGCTTCCTGCAGGGCGGCGATGGCTCCGGGGGTATCATCCTTCTCCATCCGCACAAGGCCGAGCGAGTTGTGGGCTTCGGCGAAGTCCGGGTCGAGGGCGACGGCCTGGCGCA
This sequence comes from uncultured Acidobacteriota bacterium, assembly GCA_937952345.1. Taxonomy (GTDB): domain Bacteria; phylum Acidobacteriota; class Terriglobia; order Bryobacterales; family Bryobacteraceae; genus CADEFT01. Next base: position 2,819 of record CALFYN010000278.1, on the reverse strand, counting down.
AAGAGGCGAGCGCATCGTCGAGGCGGCCGAGGTCTCGGTAGACCTGGCCAAGGATATGGGCCACCGAAACATTTTGGGGTGCTAATGTTTTGGCGGGTTCGAGCACGGCGAGGGCCTCGGCGGCGCGTCCCATGGCGTGCAGCAGTTCGCCGAGGTTCTGCATGGCGGGTGCGAATTGGGGATCGAGGGCGAGCGCGGCGCGGTAGGTTTGGACGGCCTTCTCGCGCTGGCCATCGACAGAGTAGGCCTGGGCGAGTCCGAAGACCACGCGCGGGTGCTTGGAGCCGAGCCGTTCCAGACGCTCAATGCCTTGCTTCAGGTTGCTGCGCTGCACCACTTGGGCAAGGGCGAGGTAGGGGTCTTCTTCGACGGTGGCAGTGCGGGGCGGATAGAGAATGACTGAGCCGCGGTAGCCCTCACCGGGGCGCTCGTGGCGCTCCTTGCGCTCGGCCATCGGGTGGGCCACTTCCGGGCGGCGCTGGATCTTGTGATCGGTCACCGAGGCATGCACCACATCCTCTGTACGCCGTTTGGGCATGTGGCAAGAAGCACAGTTTTTGTTTTGGGCGTGCGCGAGCGACGACGCATGGCAGGACGTACAGGCTTTCTGTACGCGGGCCGTATCCTCGCGCGCGGGGCGGTGCGGATCGTGGCAGGTGGTGCACTGCAGCCTGCCGCTTTTGACGAAACACGCCGATTGGCGCAGGCGGTAGACCGAACTGACAATCTCGAATTTGTCCTGGCGGCCTTCGCCATGATCGAAGTGGAGCACGAACTCGTCAAGGGGCTTGCCCACATCATGAGAAAACGCGCCGCGGTTGAAGCGGACCAGCGAGTTCGGCAGAGGAAAACTGGTGGTTTCAAGGTGGCACTGCATGCACACTTCGAAGCTGCGATCGAAGGGCAGCTTCGCCGGGTTGACGATGCCGGTGCGCCCGCCCGCTTCGACATGCAATCGGCCGGGCCCGTGGCAGCGCTGGCAATCGATGCCTTCGGGAAGCTTGCTATCGAAGATCGGTTCGGTGGTTGGCAGCACGTCGCGGTTGGCCGGATAGGCGTTGTGGCAGAACATGCAGTCCGTGGAGATCTTGCGGCGGAAGCCCTGATGGTCGGGACGATCGTAGCCGGGGCTCATGGCGAAGTAGCCGCCTTTTTCGGCGTACCAGGCGACTGGGAGTTCGGCGAGGCGGCCCTGTGGAGTGCGATGGAGATAGCTGCGGGCGGCGTTGCCGGAGCCCATGACATAGTGGATCTCGGTTTCGAGGACGTTCTCTTCGGCGCCGGAAAAGCCCTTCTGCCAGCGCTTGAGGAAATACTTCCCATCTCGCTGTTGCATGGAGTAATAGCGCTCGGAAGGAGCATGGAAGAAGGTGTTGCCCTTGGTCCAGTTTTCGCGCTGCATGCGCTCGGGGGTTGCTTTGTAGAATGCCTGCGCCATGCCGCTGCGGGCATATGTATTGGCGATCTCGGCGTGGCAGGAGGTGCAGACTTTGCTATCGACGTAGGCTTGGACTTGGGCAGGGGGAGGGGTTTTGCGGCAGGCGATGGAGAGGAGTAATAGGGATAGGGCGAGCCAGCGCATTAGAGTCAGGGTAGCACCGGGCGTTGAAATCTGAAATCTGAAATATTTTACTTGCTTCCGCATGAGCGGCTATGACAACATAGTTAACTACAGAATCACCTCTCGCCATGAAGCGCCGTCAATTCCTCTCTGCCACAGGGGCCGGCTATTCGCTTGTTGTCTTAGCCGACAAGCTGCCGGCTGCTCCATATCAGGCAAACCCATCCGAAATCCGGAAGGCTTTCGAACGTGTCGCCCCGCCCAAGGCGCGCGAGCGTGTGCTGCCTAACGAACCGAACATGACGCTGGTCGAACTGGAGACCGATGTTCTGGTGGCCGGTGGCGGGCTGACGGGCGTGTGCGCGGCGATTTCCGCGGCGCGGCATGGAGCGAAGGTCGTGCTGGTGCAGGACCGTTCGCGGCTGGGCGGCAATTCGTCGAGTGAAGTAAAGATGCACGTGGTGGGCGCGAACAGCCACAAGGGCCGGCCGGGCTGGCGCGAAGGCGGGCTGCTCGAAGAACTGCGTCTGGACGATGCCTTTAACAATGAGCAGCGCTGCTGGGAGATGTGGGACCTGCTGCTCTACGACAAGGTCGTGAGCGAGCCGAACATTACGCTGTTGCTGGAGTCGACGCTCTATGCGGCATCGACGAAAGACGGCCTGGTGCGCGAGGCGCTGGTGCGCTGCGACAAGAGCGAACATATCTACCGCATCAAGGCAAAGACGTTTTGCGATTGCACGGGCGATAGCCGGCTGGGATTGGAATGCGGCGCGGACATGGCGGAAGGGCGCGAGGCGCGCTCGCTATATAACGAATCGCTGGCGCCGGAGAAGGCGGACAACGAGACGCTGGGGTCGAGCATTCTGTTCACCTCGCGGCTGTATCCGAAGAAGGTGCCGTTCACGCCGCCGGCATGGGCGCGCAAGGTGACCAAGGAGCACTTGAAGTTCCGCGGCACAAGCGCCTGGGAGTACGGTTACTGGTGGATTGAATGGGGCGGCAACCGCGACACCATTCGCGACAACGAGCGCATCCGCTTTGAGCTGCTCTCGATTGTGATGGGCGTGTGGGATTACATCAAGAATTCGGGCGATCATCCGGAGAGCGACCATTACGGGCTCGATTGGGTGGGCATGATGCCGGGCAAGCGCGGCAGCCGGCGGCTGCTGGGCGATTATGTTCTGAAGCAGCAGGATCTGGAGACCTCGTTCGCGTTTGAAGACGCGGTATGCGTGGGCGGCTGGCCAATGGACGA
>CALFYN010000277.1 GCA_937952345.1 uncultured Acidobacteriota bacterium | reverse complement strand
AGTACGCCTCGGCGTGGAAGCCAGACATCATTCTCTCGCGATCACACGGCCGATGGTATCAGGGCAATGCGGGCGTGGCGATCATGCAGTCGAAGTTCGACGTTCCGATGATGCGGGGACTGCAGTTGTTCTTCACAGGTGAAACGCTCACCGAGTACAAGCAGAGCAACGCGGGCATTCGCGGCGCCGGCCTGGCGATCGGCGCCATTGTGCCGGAGTTGGACGGCGCCATCGAACCAACGTTGCTCGAGGGGCTGGACGCAGAGTGGTATGGCAAACGTTTCGAAGCCGTGATGGATGAGCGGCTGGACCGGCTCACCGAACGCGCGCGCCGATGGGTCCGCCTGCGCAAGGCGCCGAACAGGGAAAAGAAGCTGGCGGTGATTTATCTAGCCGGTGTGGGCAAAGGCAAGATCACGGCGGCGAGTTTGAACGTGCCGGCGAGCATGACAGGTTTTTTGCGCGGGCTGCAAAGCGGCGGCTACGGCGTCGACCGCGTACCGGCCGACGGCGAAAAGCTGGTGGCCGAAATGATTGAGAAGGGCCGCAACATCTCCGAGTCGCAGATGGGGGAATTGGAAGAACTGGCCGCGCGGCCCGATACCCATCTGCTGCCGGCGGAAACCTATGGGGCGTGGTTCAGGACTCTGCCGGAGAAGCTGGCCAAGCAGGTGACCGAGGCCTACGGCCCACCACCGGGCAACTTCATGGTGGTGGAGCGGCAGGGCAAGAAGTACATGGTCATTCCCCAGTTGCAGTTCGGCAAGGTGATCCTTCTGCCGCAACCTTCGCGTGGCGCGAACATGGACGGCAAGCTGCAACACAACGACAAAGTGCCGCCCACACACCAGTACCTGGCGGTCTATTGGTGGCTGCAGAAGGAGTTTCAGGCCGACGCCATCGTAAACTACGGCACGCACGGCACGCACGAGTTTCTACCCGGCCGTCCGGTGGGCCAACTGGACGACGACTGGTCAGACCGCACTCTGGGCCATCTGCCAAACATTTACGTCTACATCATGGACAACGTGGGCGAGGCGCTGATCGCCAAGCGCCGCGGATCGGCGGTTACGGTGAGCCATCAGACTCCGCCCATCGTGGCTTCGTCGATCACCGAAGCCGACAAGGCCGTGGGAGAAATCTACCGCGCGACGCAGCAATTTGTGAGCACCGAAGAGGGCGCGCTCAAGGAGAAGCTGCGCGAGCAGATCCGCGGCCTCGCGGTGGCGCGCCAGTTCGACCGCGACCTGAAGAAAGACTGGTCGAAGACGCTGCCTTCCGACCATGAGGTCAACGATCTCGACCTGCACATCCACTTGCTGGATGAGGACCGCATCGCCGTCGGACTACACACCCATGGCAAGGCGAACAACCCCGAAGAACTCGCGCCTGTGGTGGCCGAGATTCTCGGCGACGAGTATGTAAAGAACTCGGGCGGGAAGGCGCCGGCCGTTGCCCGGGCCCGTTCGATGCTGCTTGCGCCCACGCCGGCTCTGCCGCCGCAGCCGGGGGGCGGACATCCGGCGCACATCACACGGGTTGGCGGCGGGCATCGCGAGAAGCCGCAGTGGGCCAGCCCGACCTATCAAAAAACCACCGAAGCCAACCCGATTCCGGGCGGCGACGATGCGGCGCGGATTCAATTTCTGAAAGCCGGCTTTGCCGGAACGGCCAACGAAATCCCCGAGACGCTACGCGCGATCGAGGGCCATTACATCAAACCCGGCAGCGGCGGCGACCCGGTGCGCAATCCAGCGGCGCTGCCCACGGGCAAGAACCTTTACGGCATCAATCCTCAGGAAGTGCCCACGCGCGCGGCCTGGGAACTCGGCAAGAAGCTGGCGCAGGATCTCATCGCGGCGGAACGGAAGCGGCTGGGCCGGTTCCCCAACAAGGTGGGATTCACGCTTTGGAACACGGAGTTGATCCGGCACTACGGAGCGGACTTGGCGCAGGTGCTGTACCTGATGGGCCTTAAGCCGCGATGGGACCAGCGGGGCCTGGTGGAAGGCGTGGACGTGATCCCGATGATCGAATTGCAGCGGCCGCGCATCGACGTGGTGATTCAGGCGGCTTCGCTGTTCCGCGACACGTTCCCAGACCGGATGGAGTTTCTCGATCAAGCCGTGCGGATGGCCGCGGCGGTTCGCGACGGCGAGAACTACATCGCGCGGCACAACGAGGAAAACGAGCAACGCCTGAAAGAGGCCGGACTATCGGCCAAGGACGCCAGGCTGCTGGCCGGCGCACGGGTATTCTCGAACGCGCCGGGCGGCTATGGCACGGGCGTTATCGATGGCGTGGAGAAATCAGGCAACTACACGGACTCCAAGCCGATCACCGAGGACTACCTCATCAAGACCGGCGCCGTGTACACGGCTGGCGCCGAGTGGGGCAAGTTCGTACCCAAGCTCTATGAGCAGCAGCTTCGGGGGACGGATTCGGTAGCGCTCACGCGCTCATCGAACGTCACCAGCGCTCTCACGCTCGATCACTACTTCGAGTACCTGGGCGGAATGACAATGGCCATCCGCGATACCACGGGCACGGCACCTGAAACCTATGTCACCGATGTGCGCGACGCCAAGCGGGCCGCGATGCTGACGGCGCAACAGGCGCTGGCGAATGACATGCGCACCAAGTTCTTCAACCCGAAATGGGTAGAGGGGCTTCAAAAGGAAGGCTTCGCCGGCGCCGTGGAAATCCGCGAAACGGCCAAGAACATGTTCGGCTGGCAGGTAACCAAACCGGACGCGATTCAGGGCTACCAGTGGGACGAGGCCAACCGCATCTATGTTGAGGATTCGCTGAAGCTGGGCATCCGCGAGTGGTTTGACGCCAAGAACCCGTACGCTTATCAGGAACTCACGGCGATCATGCTGGAAACCGCGCGCAAGGGCTATTGGAAGCCTTCAAGGGAAGTGCTGCAAAGACTGGCCAACGAGTATACGCAATCGGTGGTCAAACACGGACCGGCCGGCGTGTCGCGCCTCAACGACAACGTGGCGTTTGAAGGTTACCTGAAGGATCAACTGAACGCCCCTGGCAACCTGACGGGCATACAACTCTCGGCTAACTACCAGAAGTCGATGGAGAAATCGGCCGGCGGAGCGGCGCGGCTGGCGGTGGCCGGGCAGCGCCTGGTGCGTGAGATGGGCTCAGCGCGGACGCAATCCGTCGTCCGCTATTCCGCGCTCACCGCCGCGGCTGTTCTGGCGATGGCCGCGCTGCTCCGCTTTGGATTCCGCAAAAGGACTGGATCATGAAACACCTGGCAATTCTCGCCCTCGTCTGCGCGCCGGTCTTTGGACAAGGCGTCACTTCCTCTTTCACCGGGACTGTTCTCGACCCGACTGGCAAAACGGTAGCGGGTGCCTCGGCCCAACTAACAGGAAAGGCCAACGCGTTCACCGCGTCGGCGATATCCAACGAGGCCGGGCTATTCCGCTTCAATGCGCTGCCCACGGGCGTCTACACGCTCTTGGTGCAGAGTGATGGCTTCAGGCCGTATCGCCTGGAAGAGTTCGAACTCGTCTCCGGACAGGAGGTGACACGGCCGATTCAGTTGGAATTGGGGACGATGGCGGAAGGCCTTACGGTGGTCGGCGAACTGCCGGAGATTCAGCGTTTGGCGGCGAACGGCGTTCGCGGTGGCAACTACGCGCCGTTTGAAGTGGAGAACATTCCGATGCTTACCGGCGGCCAGGGACGCAGTTTTCGGGCGCTCAGCTACCAGATTCCGGGAGTCGGATTTTCACGCGCGGCGCACGCGCCATTCACGGTGAACGGAAACCGCCCGATCGGCGCCGTGAACACGATGGTGGACCAGGCAGAGTACAACGACCCGGTATCGGGCAATCTGCTGGGCCGCGGCGTGACCGAGCAGCCGGTGTCGATGGAGACCGTCGAGGCGTTCGAAATGCAGACATCGAACTTCAAGGCGGAGTTCGGCCGTGCATCGGGCGCAGTCGTCAATCTGGTAACCAAACAGGGCACCAATGATTTGCACGGGTCGCTGTACCACCTGTTCCAGAATGATGCTTTGAACGCCCGTAACACCACGTTTCCGGTGAAAACGCCGCTGCGCCTGAACATGCCGGGCTTTACGCTGGGAGGCCCAGTGCGAAAAGACAAGCTGTTCTTTTTCACCGGCTACGAGGTGAACGTGCGGAACGACTACCGCTTTTCGAACACGATCGTCACGCTGACCGAGGCCGAGCGGGCGCGCGCCGTGCCGGCCGTGCGTCCTTTGCTGGAAGCCTATCCGCTGCCGAACATCCCCGGCACGAATCTGAACAGCGCCAACGTCCCGAGTCCGACGACCACGACGACGGGCATTGCGCGGCTGGACTATCAGTTTCGTGGACGGCACCGCCTGGGCGGGCGGGTGAACCGGGTGAATGCGATCGGCCCGACGTACGCGCGGCTGCCGGTGGGCTACGGCGACCAGGAGAACCGGTCGATGTCGGCGGTTCTGTCGTTTGACTCTTCGCTGACCGGCCGTTTGTTCAACCAAGCCCGCGCCACTTACTCTACCTACTACGCCCGGGTGGAGCCGTTCTTCCCGTCGATCGGCAATCCCGCGGTGAACGGGCAGGTGGGCACGGTCATCGTAACGGGCCTGCAGGCGCTGGGCACATTCATCCCGCCGACCCGGACACGATTCCATAACTACACGGTGGCTGACGACGTGACTTACTCTTCCGGCCGTCATATTCTCAAAGCGGGCGGCATTTTCCGCGACATCCACTACAACAGCACCAGTGACCGCAATTTCAACGGCACGCTGGTCTTTCCGGCCATCCAACTGCTATTGATCGGACAGCCTGCCGTCTACAGCCGGGCCACGGGCAACAGCCGGATCGACCAGCGCAATACTGAGTGGGCCTGGTTTGCGCAAGATGATTGGCGCGTGCGGCCATCGCTCACGCTAAACCTCGGCTTACGGTATGAAAAATACGGCGTGCCCGGAGAAAAGTACAACCGGCTGAGCCAAAGCTACCGGCGCGACGGGAACAACCTGGCTCCACGGCTGGGATTTGCCTGGGACGTAGCAGGCCGGAACACGACCATCGTGCGCGGCGGCTACGGTCTGTTCTTCTCGCCGCTGCAAATGGACTTCATCGCGCAGTCGCGGTTCGGTCCTCCGCTGGTGTCCACGTTCACGCGCCCGGCGCCACGGTTTCCGGATCTGCTCGCGGGCGCGTTTCCGGGCTCGGATGCCTACGTGGTGGATCGCGGGCTCCGCAATCCATACGTACAGAACTGGAACCTAACGGTAGAGCGTCAATTGTGGAATAAGGCGAGCGTGCTCAGCCTCGCCTATGTCGGCAACCGCGGGCTGAAGCTGCCGCGCACGACGCGGCCGAACCTGGGCGATAACCTGACTCCGGGCACGCCTCGTCCGGATCCCACGCGGGGACTGGTGAGTTACCTCACCGCCGGCGCTGCTTCGAACTATCACAGCTTTCAGGCGAACTTCCGCACCAACCTGGGCCGGCGGCTTTCCGTGCGCGGCGCGTACACCTTTTCAAAAGCGATCGACACGGCCTCTGACTCCGGGTTCCTGCCCATTCACGAGAACAACTGGCAATTGGACCGCGCGGTGAGCGACACTAATCAACCGCATCTTCTCACCACCTACGCCGTCTATTCGTTGCCGTTCCTTGAGAAGAACCGGTGGCTGGGCGGGTGGCAGTTGGTTGGCTTGGTGTTTGGCCGCAGCGGCACGCCGTTCAGCCTGTTGTCGAACACGGTGAATCCGTTCGGCACCATCAACAACCGGATCAACAATGTATCCGGCACGATCGACCGCACTCGCCGCGGCTCACGCTGGTTCTCGCTCATGCCCGGTGTGGCTCCGGCCGCGGTGCAACCGGCACGTGGAAGCGTCGGCACACTCGGCCGCAACACGGAGAGGGAGCCGAACTTCATCGACTTCAGCCTCGCCCTGCACAAGGACTTCGCCATCACCGAGCGCTTTCGCACCGAGTTCCGCGCCGAAGCGTTCAACGCCTTCAATCGTGTCAACTGGAGTGCTCCCATCGCCACGCTGGCCAACCCGGCGTTGTTTGGGCAGATCCTGAACGCCAACGATCCTCGCCAGTTTCAGTTGACGCTGAAGCTACTCTTTTAGAAGGAGGCATCAAGGGAATGAACTTTCAGGCGCTCGGCGCCGTGCTGCTGGCCGTGGCGGTTGCGATGGGAGCCTTTGGCGCACACGGATTGAAGGATCGTCTGGATGCCTACTCGCTCGGCATCTGGGAAAAGGCGGTATTTTATCACTTCATCCACGCCATGGGGTTGCTGGTCGCCGGGGGCTGGCAGCGGCACGATACCAAGACGGCCTGCTTGCTGCTGTGCGCCGGAATTCTGCTGTTCTCCGGCAGTCTCTACGCGCTGGCCCTCATGCGCATTCCGGTGCTGGGGGCCATCACGCCGTTCGGTGGCGTTGCGTTCATTGCCGGTTGGCTCCTGCTGGCATTTCGTTTGGCCGGCCGCTAGACCGGCGGCTCTTCGACATGGCGGGCAAGCAGTTCCCACTCCCGCGCCATGCGTCCAGCGGGAATGGAAGTGCGATTCCAATTGCCGAGCGTGCGCTGTCGGTAGGCCGGGCCGCAGGTGGATTCCACCCATCGTTCGTAGCTGGCGATGCAATGCATCAGGGCCTTCAGCAACCGGCGGCTGCGCCGGATCTCACGGCGTGAGAAGGGCCGCGGGAATGAGGCCATTTGCTCGGCCTGCCACACCCATTCGAGCGAGGCGCATTTGCTCATCCAACGCGGTACGAAGCAGTACCGATTTACGTAGATGCCGCCGCGACTCTCCTCCGCATATCCAACGCCGAAACCCCAAAGCGCCAGCCGGGCACCGTCCCGAGCGAGCCAGTAGCGCGAACTGCCGGAGACGCCTTCCGGCGGGCGGGACCGCTCGAATCCATAGTCGAGCAGGAGATTACCTCCGGGCCGCCGAATATCCTGGCCCCAGCACCAGCACTGTTGATGCATCAATTCGGCGCCGCGCAGCCAGTAGGCGGAGAGCACCTCGGGTTCGGCAGTGGCAGTCATGCGATCGACGCGATGTCTTCCGGCGTCACCTCGGCGACGCCCTTATGGAGTTTGTACTGGCGCTTCGATCCTGGACCGTCGAGCACGGCGATCACTGTTTCGAGCGGTGGACATCCCGGTTCGGTGCAGCGCAGTTCGGTGACCATGACAACGGCCTCCTCGGCAAGCTGGAATCGCTGTTGCACCCACAACTTAAGCTGCGCGACCTTGGCCGCATCTGGTTTGGGCCGACCACCACCGAAGAGGTCCATCACTCTTTCTCCGATTTCTCAAACACACGCAACAACCCCGCTTCGGTGGACGCCGCCAACTTCGCGTCATCCGGCGCCCAGCGCATCTGGGTGATGGCCGAACCCAGCCACGCGGCACGCAGTGGCCGTTGCGGTTGGCGGTGATTCCAGACGAACACCGCGCCGCCCTGGCAGCCCGAGGCGATCAGCTTCCCTTTGTGTTGATACGCCAGCGCGCTGAGGAAGCGCTCGTGCCCTTCCAGTTGAATTGGGCGCGTTCCGGCCGGTCCCTTCCCGCCGCAGTCCCAAATGGTGACCACCGGGGAGCCGCCCGTGGCGAGGAATCGGCTCTCGGAATCCCATGCCAGTTCGCGGATCTTCGCCGGATAGCCGGTCATCTCGAGATCCTTGCCGGACTTGCGATACCAGAAGTGAACGCTGGCGTCCTGGTTTCCCGTCGCAAGGTAGTTGCCGTCGGGGCTCCACGCCACGACGAGGATCGACCCCTTCCATGCGAATGTCTTTGCAAATCCCGGGCGCTCGG
>CALFYN010000276.1 GCA_937952345.1 uncultured Acidobacteriota bacterium | reverse complement strand
CACCACGGAGGACTTGGAGGGGTGCTCCGCCGATCGTAGCGCGGTAGTTGCGCATGAGGGATACTTGCGTGCGCTCGGCGGTGACGGATGGATCGGGCGCGGAGGGGATGGTGGAAGCGGGTTTCAATTGTGCGGCGGGGGCGGGGCCGAAGGCGAGTTCGGCGGCGATCAAATCGGCGTTGATGGCGGTGGCGGCATCGGCGTTGGCGGCGCGGCGGCGTGCGGCCCGGGATGCCGTCATGCGGTGATCGGTGCCGCTGATGAGCATGAGGTGGCCGGGGGCGAGCAGGGCGAGGGCGGCGCGGTTGTCGAGCCAGTAGTCGGTTTCGGGGATGGCGATGGGGCCATCCCATAGATCGCCGCGGAGGCGGGCGACCTGCTGGAGCCATGTGGTGCCCATGGGTCCACGGGCGTTGGTGGCGGCGCGGTAGGTGAGGTAGACACCGCCATCGCCATCGGCGGCGAGGCGCGGGAAGCTGTTCATGGGAAGCGGAGGCGGTTGCGGCGTTCCACTGGCTGGGCGGAGTTTGACGAGTTCGGGATTGGGCAGCGACTGGCCCACGGCCTGGGCGGCCGCGGCTCGGCGGCGGCGTGCGGCTCCGGCAGCCGCGGGGGCGCCGGCGAGGGCTTCGTCGAGGGGGCCGGCGGTTTCCATGGCGCGATTGCCATCAAAACATTTCACCTTCAAATTGTGATTTTGGTAGAGGGCGACGCCGGTGGTTTCGTAGGCTCCGAAATCCTTGCCCCATTGGGTTTCCGATGCTTCGTAGGCGATCCAGAGGCGGTTCTTGGCATCGTAGGCGAGGGAACTGCGCGCTTCGAAGTTACGGCTGTTGGCGGCGGCGACGGCGGGTTGCATGCGGAGGGCGCCATCCCAGCGCATGCGGCGCAGCATGACGTCGTAATCGCCCTTGTCGTAGGTATCCCAACTGATGGCGATTTCACCGTTCGATGCGGCGGCGATGGCGGGATCCCAATCGCTGAGCTTTGAGGAAGAGACGATGGATTCGGGAGTGAAGGCATCGCCGTTCTGCGCGGCGGCGAGCACATCGAGGCTCCCGTTGCGATAGCCCTGCCAAGCCACCCAGACGCGGCCCTGCGAATCCGTGGCGGCGACGGGATTGACGTCAGTGCCTTCGTTGGTGGTGATGCGGATTTCGCGGGACCATGCGTTGCCGCTGCGGTATTTGGCGTAGAGATCGAAGTTGCCGTTCTGATTGGCGGACCAGATGACCCAGACTCGCTTCTGGCCATCGACGGCGACGGCGGTGCGCATGGCGTCCTGCTTCGCGGCGGACACCGGGACAGGGGTGCTCCATTTGCGCGTGTTCTTCGAGTATTCGGCGAGCATTACCTGATCGCCGCCGGCGGCGCGGGCGAGGAATTCGAAGTCTTTGGGTTCGGAATCGAAGGCGCGGCGGGATTCCTGGGCGCGGTCGGCGTGGCGGAATTCGATGTAGCTGAGGTAGACGGAATCGCCGGAGGTGGCGAGGGCGGGGAAGTCCTGCTCTTCGGGGGACTCGGTGAGTTGGGTGATGACGGGGGAGCGATCGACGGTGACCTTGCCTTGGAGGAACTCTTTCGATTCGCCGTAGGGGAGTTCGCGGGACTGGAAGGAGAAGTTGCCTTGAGAGAGCTGGACATCGAAGCGCGCGTCGTCGCCGGCGGCGGCCGTGACGACGACTCCGTTCTCGAAGACGGGACCGGCTTTGCCCTTCTTGCCGTCGGAGGGGCGGGTGGAGACTTTCCATCCGTTGAGATCCGCGGAGTCATTGCCGGAGAAGCGCCAGCCACGGATTTCGGTGATGCGGCCGGGTGTGACTTTGATGGAGCCATCCCAGCGGGAGCCGGAACGGTCATTGACTCCGAGGAGGATGCGGAAGGAGACGGTGCCTCCGTTGGGGGATGGAGCGGGGGCGGGCGCGGTGGTGCGGCGCTGGGAATAGAGGGTGAAGCCCGCGGCTCCGCAGAGGAGGGCGAGGAGGACTACGGCGAAGCGTTTCGACATGGTGCTACTCCTTTTTCAAGTAGAGGACTGCCGGTCCGGGGAACGGCGTGGTGAAGGTGCGGACAGCGCCGCCATCGACGGGTTTGGCGTAGACGGGGCGGTAGGCGTTGACGTCGAGCCATTCGGCGCGAAAACGGCCGGGGGCGTCTTTGAGATCGACGGTGAATTCGCCTTTGTCGGATTGGAAGACGAGGTATTCCTGACCTCTTGCGGCGAGGCAGTAGCCAGTGGCGGAGAGGCGCGGCTCGGGTTTCATGGCGGCGAGGTGGACGCGATCGCCGAAGCGGCGGATCTGGCCCATGGCGACGCGGGCGGAGTCCTGCCAGGTGGGAGAGGGAAGCATCTCTTCCATGAGGAGGACGTTGAGGCCTCGGGTGAAACTGCGCCATGCCCAGATGTTGTCGCCACCGGTGTGGCCCCAGAGATGATCGGTGTCGCTGAGGACGACTTTCTTCGAGCAGTTGGGGCAGGGGTTGTCGCGATAGCGTTCCTTGTCGCTGCCGGGGTTGGGGGAGATCCAGTCGGCGGGGCTTTGTTCCAGGGTTTCGTTGGAGCCGCCTCGGTATTGGAAGGTCATGCCGACGGGGTGCTGTTTGGGTAGGGCGCGCTCGGTTTCCTTGATGAAGCGGATCATGTGATATTGCCATGCGGTGGAGGCGGCGGTGGCTTCGTTGGCGATTTCGTAGAGGACGTTGTCGAGGTCATTCACGGTTTGGATGACTTTGCGCACATAGGCTTCCTGGAGGGCGAGGACTTGCTTGCCCATGGGTGTGTCCTGGAGCGTATTGTACTCGATGGCGATGCCGTCATTGCTTGCGTCAGCCTCGATGCCGTTGACGTTGTTCGGCGCGTGGAAGGGATGATGCGCCCAACCATCACTGAACTGGATTTCCCAGCCTTCGAACAGCATGATGGAGACGTAGATGCCTCGGGCGGCGGCGGCCTGGACGCGATTGCGGAGGCGCTGGAAGTAGGCTTCGTTGAATTGGGTGAGATCGAATTTACCGTTGCGCATGGCCCACGGATGGGGCGTGGCGTGCTTCACTTCGCCGGTGAACTTGTCGGTCCACTGCGTGGTTTCCCAGCGCCAGAGGCGGATGAAGTTGTGGTTGTGATGGCTGAGCGTATCGAGGTAGGCGTTGTAGTCGAAGACGGGTGGTGGGTTCGATGTGCCGCCGCGGATGATGAGTCCGTTGTCTTGCAGGTTTTGCCAGACGTGGGAGCCGGTGAGCACGACGGCTTTGCCGGATGAGTCGGCGAACCAGCGCGGGTTGGAGGCGAGGACGCGCAGTGGTCCTTGGGCTTGGAGAACGGAGAGGCAGGCGGCGAGGCCCGCGATCAGGCTAAGGCTTTGGTGAGCTCGAGCCCACGGTCGTACATCATGGCGACTTCGCTGGAACATCCCAGGAACAGCATACCGTTATCGCGCCAGAATTTCCCGAGTTGGAGATGGCGGGTCTGGGTGCCGGGCGCGATGTTGTACTTGAGACAGCTATCGCGGACCTGTTCCATGGCCTTGATGAGCTTGGGATTCATGAAGTCGCCGGGGCAGCCGAGGGCGATGGAGAAATCGGCGGGGCCGATCATGACGGCGTCGATGCCTTTGACGGCAAGGAGCTCGTCGCGCATTTCGAGAGCGCGCACGGTTTCGATCTGGAAGACGACCATGACGTGTTCGTTCATGTGAGCGATGACGTCGGGGATGGTGGCCTTGGCGTAGCCGATGTGATGCGGGGTGAGGCCGTAGCCTCGGATGCCGAGAGGCGGGTACTTGGTCCAGCTCACGGCTTTTTCGAGCAGCTCGGGCGATTCGACGCGGGGGAGCATGATGCCGGAGGCGCCGCAATCGAGGCCGCGCGCGACGAGGTCGTACTGGAGGTCGGCGACGCGGACGATGGGAGCGAGTCCGGCTTCGGTGGAAGCCTGGCAGATGTCGCGGACGGATTCGAGGCCGAGCCAGCCGTGTTCGCAGTCGATGAAGGCCCAGTGGAATCCGGCGGCGGCGAGAATGCGGCCGACATCGGGGGAGCGCAACATCCCGAAGGAAGTGCCCAACTGCACCTTGCCCTCTTTGAGGGCTTGTTTAACGGGATTGGTTTTCATGGGTACTTACAGGAATAGCAAATGATGGTCCGGGCAATCGACGTGGACGTTGTCGTAGATGCGATCGATGAGGTCCATGCCATGGCGGGCGAGGAAGGGAAGGATGCCGTAGAAGCGCTCCTGGAGGTGCTTGTGGGGATAGAGCGCGTTGAAGAGGAAGTGCGCTTCATCCTGCGCGCGGACGTTGCGGCGGAGGGATTCGCGGGCCACTTTGCGCTGCATCTTGGCGAGCTGATATTGGATTTTGGCGGAGCTTTTCTGGAGCGATGCTCCGAGTGTGGCGTCGAAGCCGCCGACTACGCCGAGCAGGTGTTCGAGCTGCGCTTTGGTGGAGTGGGACACCTCAGTGATGGCGGCGCTGACTTCAGGCGGTGAGAGGCGGGCGGCGAGCGTTTCGCGGAAGCTGTCTTCGCCGGGGAAGAGCGCGTCGAGGCGGAGATCGTATCGGCGCAGCAGCTTGCCGCTGCGTTCGTCGATCAAGGTGAAGCAATTGCGGGGCATGGCCACGGGCATGCGGCCCAGCAGGGATTGATAAATGACTTGCGACTGCGCGAGGTAGGCGAGTTCAGCGGGGCCGCCGATGTAGGCGATGGTGGGGAACATGTAGTCCTGCACGACGGGGCGCAGGGCGGCGTTGGGAGACAACGTTTCGGCACGGGCGGCGAGCTCGGCGGCGGTCCACTGGCGGTCGCGATGGTGGTAGGTGCCGTCGCGGCGGCGGAGGGAGAGGCGGCGGCCTTCGTCGAGGAGGAAGAAGAGCGAAGTTTCTTTCTCGATGTGGATCTGGGCGTGGTAGCCGGCGTCGTTGAGCTGGCGATTGCGATCGTGGAGTTTGGCGGTGAGATCGGGGGCGGCTTCGACGGCGCGGCGGAGGAAGGGGGCCGCGAGTTGGCGCGAGGCCGGATGCATGGGGTCGAAGAAGAGGAGGTCGTAGGAGGCGAGGAGTTCGCGGATGAGCGTGACGAAGGCCTGGCCGAAGGAAGCGCCGTTCGAGTAGGCGCGGCCGGCGAGGGCGAGGACTTCCTCGCTGAAGGGGAATCCGTCGAGGGATTTGCGGAGGGCTTCTTCGGGGAGCTGCGTGATGGGAAGCCCGCCGACTGGACGGTCAGAGGCTTCGGCGTGGGGCGTGCGGAGGAGGACGGGCTTCTGATTGGCGTCGAAGGTCCAGCAGGTGCTGACTTCGGCGAGATCGTGATCTTCGGTGGCGACCCAGAAGACGGGGACGGCGGGGATGCCTTTATCGCTGAGTTGCCTTGCGAGGCGCACGGCGGTGAGGGCTTTGTAGATGGAGTAGGCGGGGCCACCGTAGAGGCCGACTTGCTGGCCGGTGAGTACGGCTACGGTTCCGGGTTTGGCGAGAAGGCTGAGCGATGGAGAGGCTGGGTTTTGGGCCTGGAGGGTGGATATGAGTGCGGCGCGGCGCTCGTTTGGAAAATCGATTGTGGATGCGGCTTGGGTGAGCGCTTCGGTGTCGAATGGCGCATGCGGATAAAATTCGGCCACGCGGTCAAAGCGGTACAGCAGGTCGCTGAACAGCTTGGATGTATGTGGCAGCTCAGTATGGCGTTTACAGACGACCTGCATGCCCCTCCCAGATGATCCCAGTAAAAGAACAAAACTACAGGGTAACAGATGCGTCTGGGAGGGAAAGGATTCGGCGAGTTTACTGCGCATCTTGCTGGTGTACCCCACCGGGCGGTACTCTTGCGTCATGCGGCCGCTTCGTCGTGTCGAGCACCCTGGAGCGGTTTGATTGGAACGCCGAACTCGTGCGCGGAGATTTGGAGACGGCCGTCCAGAAGCTCAATCGGGCGCCGAGTAAGGGACTGTTCACGGGAGGCGTGAAGCTCCCTCTGGCATTGGCGGAATTGGGATTGTTCGATGAATACGAGTTCGTGGTGCATCCCAGGCTCGTGGTCCACGGGCCGTGGTTGTTCGGGTGTCGATCTAAGTATTTCGATTTGATGCTGGTG
>CALFYN010000275.1 GCA_937952345.1 uncultured Acidobacteriota bacterium | reverse complement strand
GCCAATCCCCGCCTCACTTCCCGCGGCCGTCGCGCCGTGGACCACCTCCGCGGATTACTCGCACGCCTGCAACTTCGCGCCGCCTCACTCCGGCCCAATCACGACACCCAGGATCTCGTACTCCTCGCTGCTGTCTTCGGCGTGACGGCTGTGCCCGAAACCGCCATGCCCCAACGAGCCATGCTTTATCCGCAAAGCACCTCATCCGGCAGCGACAGTAGCGATAGCAGTTCCTCATGCGGTTCCTCCTGTGGAGGCGGCTGCGGCGGAGGCTGCGGAGGGTGCGGGAGCTAACCATCATGACCGACCGCTTCGGACTTGGTTGGCGTGATGACCTCGCCGCCGGCATTCTCTCCAACCTCCATCAAATCGACGTTCTCGAAGTGATCGCCGACGACTACTTCGATGCCCCCTCGGGAAAACTCCGCATCCTGCGCGATCTCGCCGCGCAGCATCCCCTGATGCTCCACGCCGTGAGCCTCGGCATGGCCAGCACCATACCCGTGGAAGAGAAACGCCTCGCGCAAATGGCGCGGCTGCTCGATAAAATCCAGCCCGAATCCTGGTCCGAGCACCTCGCCTTTGTCCGCGCCGGCGGCATCGAAATCGGCCACATGGCTTCGCCGCCGCGCAACCCCACCAGCGTTGACGCTACGCTGTCCAACATTCACCGCGCCGCCTGCCGCACCGGCATGACGCCCGCCATGGAGAACGTCGCCTCGCTGATCGATCCTCCGGGCAGCATCCTGTCCGAAGCCGCATGGCTGAGCGAAGTCGCCACACACAGTCCCGGCGGCCTCCTCCTCGATCTCCACAACGTCTACACGAATTCCGTCAACTTCGGCTACGATCCGTATGCCTTGCTCGACACCATCCCGCTCCACCGCATGCAATCCATCCATATCGCCGGCGGCAAATGGATCGGCACGCGCATCCTCGACGATCACCTCCACGACGTCCCCGATCCGGTTTACGCCATGCTCGAATACGTCGCCGCTCGCGCACCGCAGCCGCTCACCGTCATCCTCGAACGCGACGGCGATTACCCGCCCATCCAGCACCTCCTCACCCAATTGCAACGCGCCCGTGACGCCGTCACCGCGGGAAGAGCCGCCATCCATGAGCACGCCGGAGTTTGAAGCTTTCCTCGCCCGCCTCTACACCGATCCCGAAGCCCGCGCCCGCTTCCTCCGCGATCGCACCGCCGAAGCCCGCGCCGCCAACCTCACCCCCGAGCAAATCGCATCGCTCACCACACTCGACGCCGCAGCCCTCGAAGCCGCCGCCCAATCCTTCGCCCGCAAGCGTGGCCACAAGCAGCAACACGCCAAACGTCGCTGGTTCGGCTTCCGGTTACACTAGGAAAAGAGCACACCCATGCGCTTCCTACCCCTCTTCTTCAGCGGGATTACTATGCTTGCCATCGCCGCCGAGCCGCAACCCAAAGCCTTCCCCTACGCCTACCAGCAGCATGACTTCCCTAACGGTCTACGCCTCATCACCGTCCCAACAGACTACCCCAACGTAGTCGCCCTGTACATCGTCGTCCAAACCGGTTCCCGCAACGAAATCGAGCCCGGCAAATCCGGCTTTGCCCACTTCTTCGAACACGTCATGTTTCGCGGTACCAAGAACACCCCGCCCGACGTCTACGAAAAGTACCTCAAACAAATGGGAGCCTCCTCCAACGCCTCCACCTGGGATGACCGCACTATCTACCACACCACGCTCTCCAAGGAAGATCTCGAACTCATCATCAAGCTCGAAGCCGATCGCTTCCAGAATCTTTCCTACCCCGAAGACGTTTTCCGCACGGAAGCCCTCGCCGTCCTTGGCGAATACAACAAGTCCAGCGCCGACCCCTCCGAAAAACTCAACGAAGTCCTTTACGATACCGCTTTCGATAAACACACTTACAAACACACCACCATCGGCTTTCTCAAAGACATCGAGGACATGCCCAACCAGTACGCCTACAGCAAGGTGTTCTTCGATCGCTGGTATCGCCCCGAATACACCACCATCATCGTCGTCGGCGACGTGAACGATGCCGCCGTCAAACCCATGGTCGACAAATATTGGAGCCAGTGGAAGCACGGCACATACAAGGCCGATATCCCAAAAGAGCCCGCCCACACCAAGCCACGCCGCAACCATGTCGATTGGCCCACTGACACCCTGCCCATGGTTGTCATCGCTCATCGCAACTCCGGCTACACGGACACCGCTATGGATCACGCGGCCCTCGACCTCATCGGCCAACTCGGCTTCTCGCAAAACTCTGACCTCTACCGCAAACTCGTCATCGAAGACGAGATCGTCGACACCCTCGGCTTCAGCAATTTCGATAACTACGATCCCAACCTCTTTCAAGTGATGGCCCGTGTGAAGAAAGCCGAAGACATGCCCCGAGTCGAAAAGGAACTGCTTGCCACACTCGCCGCCTTCCGCGACACGCCTGTGTCCGCCGAAAAACTGGAATCCGTGAAGCAGCATTTCCGTTACTCCTTCGCCCTTCGCCTCAACAACAGCGAAGCCATCGCCGACACGCTCGCCCACTTCGTCGCACTCCGCCGCACGCCCGAAACCATCAACCGCATCTTCGAGCGGTACGCCCAGGTGACCCCCGCCGACCTGCAGCGCATCGCCCGCAAGTATTTCCTCGAGAACGAACGCACTACCGTGACGCTCTCCACCAAGCAGTAGCCATGAAGAAATTCCTGGTACACAACTTCGGATGCCGTGCCACCCAAGCCGACGGTGCCGCCCTCGAAGGCATGCTCCGCAAGCAGGGACTCACCTCCGTCGCCGCCACAGGCGATGCCGACCTCGTCATCCTCAACACCTGCACCGTCACCGCTACCGCCGATGACGAAGTGCGCCAGGTCACCCGCCGCGTCCACCGCGAAAACCCCGAGGCCCGCATCCTCATCACAGGCTGCTATGCCCAGCGCGCACCCGAGCAACTCGCCGCGCTGCCCGGCGTGCATTGGGTGGTCGGCAATTCGCACAAGGTCCACATCCCCGATCTCGTCGCCGAAGGCGCGCCCTACCACGGCCAGATCCACGTCGGCGACATCTTCGCGCAACAGCAACTCCTCACGGCGCCCGTGGAAGACGCCGCCGGCGATCGCTCCCGCCCCAATCTCAAAATTCAGGACGGCTGCAACAATCGATGCTCCTTCTGCATCATTCCCTCCGTGCGCGGACGCAGCCGCAGCGCGCCCATTGACAGTGTCCTGGAACAAGTCCGCCAGCTCTCCGCGAAATACAAAGAGATCGTTCTCAGCGGCATCAATCTGGGCCGTTGGGGCCGCGATCTCGAAGGCCGCCTGCGCCTCGCCGATCTCGTCCGCCTGCTCCTCAACGAAACCGGCGTCGAGCGCCTGCGGCTCTCCTCTGTCGAGCCCATGGATTTCTCCGACGATCTGCTCCGTCTCATGGCCGATTCCCCACGCATCGCCAAACACGTCCACGCCCCGCTGCAATCCGGCTCCGATACCGTCCTGCGCCGCATGCGCCGCAAATACCGGCCGCGTCACTACGAAGACCGTATCCGCAAAGCGCGCGAATGGATGCCTGACGCTGCCATCGGCGCCGATGTCATGGTCGGCTTCACCGCCGAAACCGACGCCGAATTCGAGGAAAGCCGCCGCTTCATCGAAAGCCTCCCTTTCACTTATCTCCACGTCTTCACCTATTCCGAACGCCCCGGCACCGAAGCCGCCGCGCTCTCCGGTCAGGTTCCCATGCCCATTCGCAAACAGCGCAATCGCATCCTCCGCGATCTCGCCGCGGAAAAGAACGCCGCCTTCCGCCGCTCTTTCGTCGGCAAACAACTCAGTGCCGTCACCATGGATGGCGGACGCCTCGCCCTCACCCACAACTACCTCCGCGTCGAGCTCTCGCAACCCCGTTCCGAAAACGAACTCGCCGACATCTCCATCGGATCCCTCACCGATCAAGGATTGAAGGAAGCCACACTCTTCCCCATGCTCGCTACCAACAGGATTCACGCATGACTATCCGGACCACATTCATGGCCCTGCTCACTGCCACATCGCTTTTCGCCGGAACCACCATCGCCCAGCCCGGCAAGTCTCCGCTCGTCACCTTCCGCCTGGTCTTTCAAACCGGCGCGGCCTCTGATCCCAAAGGCAAGGAAGGTCTCGCCTCATTGACCGCTGCCATGCTCGCCGACGGTGGTTCGAAGAAGATGACCTACCAGCAGCGCATCGATGCACTCTTCCCGATGGCGGCTTCCATCGAATGGAACGTGGACAAGGAAATGACCACGTTTTCCGCCGAGACCCACATCGACAACCTCGAAAAGTTCTACGCCATCTTCCGCGATGCGCTCCTCGATCCCGGCTGGCGCGAGGAAGATCTCCGCCGCCTCAAGGACGACATGATCAACAGCCTCCGCATCGCTTTGCGCAGCAACAACGATGAGGAACTCGGCAAGGAAGTGCTCTACTCCACCATCTACAAATCCCACCCCTACGAACACCACAACCTGGGCCGCGTCAGCGCCATTCAATCCATCACCGCCGCCGATCTCCAAAAGTTCTACAAGGCCAACTACACCGCTGCCAACCTCACCATCGCCATCGCCGGCGGATACCCCACGGACTTCGCCGCCCGCATCGAAAAAGACTTCGCTGCCCTCGCCAAAGGAACAGCCGGGAAGGTAAAGCTCCCGGAACCCGCTCCCATCAAAGGCCGCCATCTCGTCATGGTGGAAAAGCAAACTCGCTCCGTCGCCATCAGCTTCGGCTTCCCGATCGCCGTCAAGCGTGGCGACCCCGACTTCGTCCCGCTCCTCGTTGCCCAAAGCTGGTTCGGCCAGCATCGCAATTCCGGCGTCCGCCTCTTTGATCGCATCCGCGAAAAGCGTGGCCTCAACTACGGCGACTACGCCTATATCGAATATTTCCCCGAAGGCATGTTCCGCTTTGAGCCCGAACCCAACCTCGCCCGCCAGCAGCAGATCTTCCAGATCTGGATCCGTCCCGTCCAACCCTCCACCGCCCACTTCACACTCCGCCTCGCCGCCTTCGAACTCGAAAGTCTCGTCCGCGACGGCATGACCCAGGACGCCGTGGCGCAAACCAAAAACTTCCTCTCCAAGTACGTCAACCTGCTCACCAAGACCAAGCGCGCTGAACTCGGCTACGCCATCGACAGCCAGTTCTACGGCATCGCGGAATACAACGCTTATCTCAAGTCCGCGCTCGCCAAAGTCACCCGCGACGACGTCAATCGCGTCATTCGCAAATACCTCAAGCCGGAAAACATGACCATCGTCGTGATCGGCCAGGACACCGCCAAACTCCGCGACGCCATCGTCAACAACACTCCTTCACCCATGCAGTACAACTCACCCAAGCCGGACGACATCCTCCAGGAGGACAAAGTCGTCGAAAAGCTAAAACTGAACATCCCCGCCGCAAACACAAAAATCGTCAAAGTGGAAACGCTGTTCGAATAATCAATGCATTCTTCGCGCGTGTGGCGTAGACTGTACAAGTCACATGCCCGAGAGCAGGAAAACAGTAGCCGTGATTGGCGCCGGCATTGCCGGACTGGTTACCGCGAAGACCCTGTCACAGGATGGATTCGACGTCTGCCTTTTCGAGCAGGGCACGCATCTGGGGGGTACTTGGGCGGCATCACGCACCTATCCGGGACTCCGCACCAACAATACAAAGCAGACCTATGAGTTCTCAGACCATGCGTATCCCGAGGACACTGAGCTCTATCCCCGTGCGGATGAAGTGCGGCGGTATCTCGAATCGTATGCCGATCGTTTTGGAATCCGCGAACGAATCCGGTTTAGTGAG
>CALFYN010000274.1 GCA_937952345.1 uncultured Acidobacteriota bacterium | reverse complement strand
TCGACGAAGTTCAGGCAATGCGCCTTGGTGGGCTCTTCCACGTTCTCCCACATGCGTTTCACGGAAGGTGCCCGTTTCTTCGCTGTGGGCGCGGGTCCGCCGCGGCGTCCGGCCATCGATGCCGCATCGGGTTCGGGGAAAATCTCCCAGCCGATGCGCTCCGCGTAGATGGTGGCTTCGGTGCCGTAAAATACGATGCCGTTCGGTTGATCCCATTCGCCGCGAGCATTGTAATAACGATGCCCCGGCGTGCGCCCGCCCATGCCATGCCCGTTGAGGTTCGATCCCTCGTACGTGGCAATGAAGTTGTCGTATTCGTAGGTCACGGTCATGAAGTCGGGTGTTTCGCGGCCGTCCTTCACTACATACAATCCGCCCGAAGCCGACACCGTGCGCGGCGCCGTCACACCCATGATCTGCTGCATCGTGTCCAGGCGGTGATTGCCGAAGTCCGTGATATAGCCTCCGGAATAATCCCAGAAATAGCGGTACGTGCCGAGGAAGCGGTGCGGGTTGAAAGGAACCTTCGGCGACGGCCCCAGGTACATATCCCAATCGAGGCCATCGGGCACGGGTTCATTGGGACGCGGCGTCATCGGGCCCAGCGTATGGTTGGCGTAATTCCAGACGCGCACGAACCGCACCTCGCCGATATCGCCGCGTTGGATGATTTCGGCGATCTTCTGGAAATGCGGCGCCGAGCGGTGTTGCGTGCCTGCTTGCACGATACGGTTGTGCTTGCGCGCGGCTTCCACCATGACGCGTCCTTCGCGAATGGCGAGCGACACTGGTTTCTCCACGTAGACATCTTTGCCGGCCTCGCATGCCAGCACAGTGGCGATGGCATGCCAGTGATCGGGCGTGGCGATGTGCACCGCATCGACATCTTTCAATTCCAGAAGCTTGCGGAAATCGGAAAAGTACTTGGCATCGGATCCGGCCCATTGGCGGGCTTGTTCTCCGTTCGGCTGGTAGACATCGGCGACGGCGGTGTAGGCCACATTGGGAGCTTCGCGCATAGAGCGGGCCACGCCGCGCCCGCGTCCGCCGCATCCGATCAAGCCAATGTTCAGCCGGTCATTGGCGCCCATCACCCGTTGCGCCGATAGCGCGGTCATCCCCAGTCCAGACGTTTTGACGAAGCTTCGCCGTTGCATGAGGGAAATTGTATCAACGGCGGATATCGAGGATCGCGGCTCCCAGCCGGAACCCCGTATGCGGCGGTTGGTTATACCCCACGTTCTGCCATGCCACGCTCATGCGGTACTGCGCATCCAACATAAGGGAAGGGAAGCGGTGCGCGGTGGAAATCGTGGTCGTATAAATCCGCAGTTCTTTGTTATCCGCACTGCGCCAGATCACTTCCTCGCGCCAATCGCCAAGCAAATCCGCGCTCAACACGGGTGTCGCTTTCGTGCCGTTATTCGAAGCGCAACCATCCCCGCGCAACAGCAACTGCTCCGTCTCCGTCTCCCAATTCCACTTCGTGATCGCCGTACCATCCAGCAATTCCCGCAACACATCGCCATCCCACCAGATGGCGAAATTGCAGGAAGCGGGAGCACGCTGCGAGATACGCTCCCCTTTTGCACTGAACAAGCCGCGAATGCCGCCGCCGCTTACCCACGATTCGGATCCCACGTGGCGCGGGTCGATATCCACGGCAAGCCCGCGCCCCGGACCCTGGCTGCCCGAAACCGTCGGCTGGCTCCACAGCACTTCGCCCGTGCGCGCATCGCGTAGGTTCGCCCCTTCGCCGGCCACGCGCTCTTGAATGTGGAAGACTTCCAGGCCCGCACGCTCGGGGTCGTGATCGTAAACATGCATGGCGTCGCCGTGGCCGATGCCGGTCGCATAGAGTCCCGTGCCATCGTCATCAATCGCCGCCGCGCCGAAGAGAATCTCATCCTTGCCGTCGCCATCCACATCGGCAACCGAAAGATTGTGGTTGCCCTCTCCGCGATAGGCGCGGTTCCCCTCCTCGCCGGCATCGCTGTCGAAGGTCCACAGGCGCGTCAGCTTGCCGTCGCGCCAGTTCCAGGCCACCAGCACGGCGCGTGTGTAGTAGCCGCGCGTCATGACCAGGCTGGGGCGCTCACCATCGAGATACGCCACCGCGGCCAGGAAGCGATCCACGCGGTTGCCGTAATTGTCACCCCAACTGGAAACATCGCCTCGCGGCGGCAGGTAGTCTTCGGTGGCCAGTGCGCGTCCGCTGAGTCCATCGAAAATCGTCAGGTACTCCGGCCCGTTGAGGACATAGCCGCTCGCATTGCGATAGTCCGCTTGCGCGTCGCCAATGACAGCGCCCGTGCCATCCACCGTGCCGTCAGCCGTCTTGCAGGCCACTTCCGCGCGCCCGTCGCCGTCGAAATCGTAGACAAGGAATTGCGTGTAGTGTGCCCCTTCGCGGATGTTCTTTCCCAAATGGATGCGCCAAAGCATCGTGCCGTCCAGTTTGTAGGCTTCCAGAATAGGCTCGCTCGAAACGCCGGCCTGCGAATTGTCGAAACTCACCCCCGTCTGATGGAGCACGATTTCATACTCGCCGTCACCATCAAGATCGCCCACGGAAGCGTCGTTCGGGGTGTAGCCTTCGGGAGTTTGCAACGGCACGGTGAGGTAGTGGCGCGGCGCGAGGGGCACCGGTTGGGTTTCCTCCTCTCCAGTCTGGACGGAGTAACTGACGTTATCCAAACCCTTGGCCCCTTCGTCCAGGAAGAACGTTCCCTCGCGCACGGGACTTTCCGTTATGCGAGTAGCCTGCCCTTCCGTGTGGCGGTAGACGTGGAACTGCGTGTCATCCCCGTCGGTAGCAAGCAGACGCCACGATACGAAGGCGCGGCCATCGGGCATGGTGACGGCAACAACGCCACGCCCGATCCTTTCCGTTTGCCGCTCCGCGTGAAGGCCAACCGCGATACCGATCGCCAACAGAAGGAGCCTCATGCCTGCCTCCGCAATGCTTCCAATACCAGCGCACCGGCGGCCACGTCCTCCACGGCCAGGCCCAGCGATTTGAAGACCGTAATTTCTTTGGGGCTGGTTCTGCCTTTCGCCGCGCCCGCCAGGACTTCACCGAGTTCGGCGGCGATCGCCAAGCCCGCGCACGCGCGTATGTCGCCCGATTCGGCGAGGGCGGAGACGCGCGAGTCCACGAAAACCCGCGCCCCGCGCAGCAGTTGCGGGTCCATCTCGCGCTCGGACGGACGCGGTGCCCCAACCGAGATGACGTGTGCCCCCGGGCGCACCCATTGGGCGCGCAGGACCGGCTCCGCCGAGGACGTGGCGAGTACGATCACATCCGCGCCGCGTACGGCCTCTTCGGCCGACAAAGCGGCCTCGACGGCACACTCTTCGGCGAACCGCGCCCGGCGTTCCGCCGATGGGCTCCAGGCTTGCATGGAATCCCACTCGCGCAAATGGCGGAAGGCCTCCACATGGGCTCGCGCCTGTGCTCCCGAACCCAGCACGCACAGGCGCCTGGAATCCTCTCGCGCCAGCGCGCGGCAGGATAGCGCCGAAACCGCCGCTGTGCGCATCGCCGTGAGTTCGGTCGCCTCCAGCACCGCTTCCAATTCTCCAGTTCCGGCATTGAGCATGACCAGCGTGGCCTGATGCGTCTCCTTCCCCAGAGCGCCGTTTTGCGGACAAATGGACACCAGTTTCGTTCCCAATGCCGGTGGACGGGTAAGAAAGGCGGGCATGGTGAACAGGCAGCCGCCCTCGGGGAGTTCCGTCACCGTGCGCAACGGCTGGCGCGCGGCGCCGCTCGAAAAAGCGCGCAGGGCGCCATCCATGGCTTCCAGCAGATCCGGCCATCGCACCAAAGACCGCACTTCGGCGGCGCTGCAATAACGCATCGAGACTCCACTCCCATGCTAAACCACCGGCTGTTCTGCTATACGTGGAAACCATGCGGCGGCGCATGTTTTTCCCCATTTCCATTGCCGCGATGTATGGAGCGCAGCAACCCGCGCCCCCGAACATCGTGCTCATCGTGGCCGACGATCTCGGCTACGGCGATCTCGGTTGTTATGGGCAAACGCAATTCGCCACGCCGAATATTGACCGGCTTGCCCGTGAAGGGATGCTGTTCCGCCAGGCCTACGCGGGCGCCGCGGTGTGCGCGCCGTCGCGCTGCTGCCTGATGACCGGCAATCACACCGGCCATGCACGCGTGCGCGACAATCGCGGGCGCAGCGGCCGCATTCCGCTTCGCAAAGAGGATTTCACCGTTGCCGAACTGCTGCAACGCGCCGGATATCGCACGGCGCTGGTGGGCAAGTGGGGACTGGGCGAAGCGGGCTCGCCGGGAATCCCCAACGACAAGGGTTTCGATGAGTTTTTCGGATTCCTCAATCAGGACCACGCCCTCGAATATTACCCCACGCATCTGTGGAACAATCGCACCGAATTTTTCCCGCCGGGCAATCAGGGGGCCAAGCGCAAGCAATACGTGCAGGATCTGTTCACGGATCGGGCGCTCCAGTTTCTGCGCGCACACGCACGGCGGCCATTCTTTCTGTATCTTGCCTACACCGTGCCGCACGCCAGCAGCGAACTCGGCCGCGACACCGGCGATGGGTTCGTGGTACCTGACTACCAGCCCTACGCCGCGCGCGATTGGCCGCTCCCGGAGAAAGGTTTCGCCGCCATGGTGCACCGGCTCGATCGCGACGTTGGCCGCATCGCCGATGAAATCGACGCGCTGGGAATCGGTGGAAACACGCTCATCCTGTTCACCAGCGACAACGGCCCCGCGCTCGATGGCGGCCACACGCCGCAATTCTTCACCAGCAGCGGCGGATTGCGCGGAAAGAAAGGCGATTTGTACGAGGGCGGCATCCGCGTCCCGTTTCTGGCCCGCTGGACGGGCCGTATCCGCGCCGGCAGCACGACGGATGCCACCATCGCCTTCTGGGACTTTTTGCCGGCCGCGGCGGCGCTGGCGGGTGTTCCTGTTCCGCCCTCTGACGGGGTTTCCTTCGTTCCACTGCTGAACGGGAATGAATGGACACGCAAGCCGCACCTGTACTGGGAAAGCCCGGGGCGCGGCAACTTCCGGCA
>CALFYN010000273.1 GCA_937952345.1 uncultured Acidobacteriota bacterium | reverse complement strand
TGGAGGCGCGGGGGGGAATCGAACCCCCGAATAAAGGTTTTGCAGACCTCTGCCTTACCACTTGGCTACCGCGCCCCGGGGGTGGTAATTCCCCAGTATATCGCACTCATCGTGTCCTCACCACAGGCAGCACCAAATGTGACGGAAACGAGCCCCCCGTCAGCACCGATTGCCGCGCCACCACCCCCTTCCGCGCAAACCCGTTCGCTCCCCCCGTATTCATATTCCGGTCAAACCGCGGAAAATTGCTCGAGCTGATCTCCACCCGCACCCGGTGCCCCGCCAAAAACACATTGCTCGTCACCCCCGCATCCACCGTCACCGCATAGATCCGCCCCGGCTCCGATGCCACCACCCGCTCCAGTCCCTCCCGGTATCGCAATCGCAGCACGCCATCCGTCAGATTCACCGCCCGCCCGTCCGGATGCACATCCACCAGCTTCACCGTGAAATCCGTGTCCCGCGCCGACGTGCTCACATACAGCCGCGCCCGCACCGCCCCCGTCACCTCCAACTCCTCCCGCACCGGCTCGCTCGTGTACACCAGCACATCCTCCCGAGCCTCCACTGCCGCCTGATCCATCGGCCCCCACCGGAACACCGCCGGATTGCAGCACGTGTTCCCCCCCATCGTCGGCACCGGCCGCACCGGATCGTACACAAATCGATCCTCATGCTCCCGCGTCTCCGCCCGCCAATCCAATCGCCCATCCCCCGCCACGCCATTCGCCCCCGTCCGGCTCTCCAGATACAACGGCGTATCCACAACCCCGGCCGGCGGCCACTGCGCTTCTTCCCGCCACCGGTTGATCCCCATCACAAAAATCCGCGCCGCCGCCATCTGCCGCCGCGGAGCCTTGTCCTTCAGCCACCGGTCAAACCATTCCAACTGATACCGCTGAATCGGCGCAGCGCTCTCCGGCCCGAATGCAAACCCCTCGAACGGCGTCGACATATTGTGCGCCCAAGGCCCGATCACCGTATACGCCACCCGCCCCATCGCCCGCAACGCCGCGAATGCCTCCACGTCCGATTGCACAAAATTGTCATACCAGCCCCCCACGCTGAACACCGGAACCCGCACCTTCGCCAGTTGCTCCCGCGTGCTGATCGACTTCCAATATCCATCGAACGCCGGATGCTCAATCGCCTCCTGAAACATCCGGATCTGCTGCCCCGTCGCCGCCAGATCCGCCGCCTGCACCGGCAGCGCCTGCACGAACAATCCGAAATCCGGTGGAGTATACCCCGGCGCCCGCATGTTCGAAGCCAGCCACTGCAGCCGGTTGCCCAGCTTCATCGCTCCGCCCGTCGAATAAAAACGGTCCCGGTAATCGTCATTTCCCGAAACTACCGGAAAAATGCATTTCAAATACCGATTCCCCGATAACGCCGCCTTCCACTGCACAATCCCCAGGTACGACCCGCCCGTCATCCCCACTCTCCCATTCGACCACGCCTGCCGCCCCACCCAATTCAGCGTATCGTCGCCATCGCGAGTCTCCTGCCGCAGCGGATCGAACGTCCCTTCCGATTCATACCGCCCCCGCACATCCTGAATCACCACCGCATACCCCTGCTCTACAAACACACGGTACTGGCGCGGTAGATCCTTGCCCTTCCCATACGGAGTCCGGATCAGAATCACCGGGAAGCGCCCCTTCGCCGCCGGACGAAACACATGCGCCGCCAGCTTCACCCCATCCCGCATCGGTACACGGACGCGCTCCAGTTCCGGCGGAGCGGCCATCGCCAACCCCGCCAGCAGCAGCCCTACCAGGTAACCGGCACGCCAGGTTCCAGTGGCCATACTGTAGTTCCGGGAATATCGCGAATCAGCTCGGCCAGTTGTTCGGGGCGTCCCGTCAAGGGCGGAAACGTTCCCCAGTGCATCGGAATCACTTTCTTCACCCCCAGCATGCGGCAAGCCATCGCCGCCTCCTTCGGACCCATCGTGTACAAATCCCCAATCGGCAGAAACGCCAGTTCCGGCTCATACAACTCGGCGATCAGCTTCATGTCCCCGAAAACCGTCGTGTCCCCCGCAAAGTACGCCCGCCGCCCATCTTTCATCCCAATCACGTACCCCGCCGCTTCCCCGGCATACACCGTCCTCCCGTCATCATCGGCAATCGATGAGGAGTGCATGGCGTGCGTCATCGTCGCCGAAAAGCTGCCCACCTGCACGGTCCCGCCCTTATTCATCCCGATCGTATTCTTCACCCCCTTGCTTTCCAGCCATCCCGCCACTTCATAAATGCCCACCACCGCCGGCGAATACTGCGCCGCCAGCGCCCGCACCGAGGCGATATGGTCAAAATGGCCGTGCGTGACCAGGATGCCATCCACTCGCTCCAGTGCAAAGTCCTTGGGAAACTTGGGGTTGTCGAACCACGGGTCAATCAGCAGCGTCTCCCCATCGCCGCCCCGCAGCGCGAAGCTGCCGTGACCCAGCCAGGTGATTTGTAACATGTTCGCTCCAATACACCAGCCGCGCAACTACTCCTGTTCGCCGCCGGTTCTACCGATCATACTAAAGATGTTTCCGAGTAGAATCAAATTAGGCTGCACGTTCCCTTTGCCCGGCCCGTCATGTCTGGTAGAGGTGTCATGCCAGCCGGAACTACGGTATCCCGTATGAATACGCCGCACCCGGAAGCCGGAACCGCTCTCACCCGGGAGCAGGAACTGCGCGACCAGTTCGTCTCCAGCCACATGCGGCGCGTTTTCCTGCTGGTCTACCGCATCGTCGGCAACGTCGACGACGCCCAGGATCTCACCCAGGAAGTCTTTATTAAAGTGCTGCAGCGTCAGGAACAGTTGCGCGATCCGGAAAAGGCGGCCCACTGGCTGTCCCGCATCGCCACCAATACCGCCATCGATTTCCTCCGCCGCCACAACCGCGTCAGTTTCAGCGATATCGATGAGATGGCTCCCCTGGCCGCCCCCGAAGAAGAAAACCCCGAGCGCATCGTCCTCCGCGCCGAACGCCAGACGCGCCTCGAAGCCGGCCTCTCGTCCCTTACCGAACGCGAACGCGTCGCCCTCGTCCTCCGCGACGTCGAGGATCTCCCCGCCGAGGAAGTGGCCCGCCAGCTCCAGTGTTCCAAAGCCACCGTGCGCAGCCACATTGCCAACGCGCGCACCAAGTTTAAGAAGTATTTGTTGAGGCGGAAAGCCTAAGAAGGAAACCATGCACCCCAGCGATACAGATCTCGCGCTTTACACCGGCGGCGATCTCGGCCTCTGGGCCCGCTTCCGCATCACACGCCACCTGCGCGGCTGCCCCGATTGCCAGGCCCGCCACCGCGAAAACCTCGAAGCCCGCTCCGCCTTGCGCGCCATGGCTTCCGATCTTCCCCCAGGCCTCGATTGGGAACGCCTCTCCGCCGAAATGCGCGCCAATATCCACCTCGGCCTGGCCGCCGGAGAATGCGTCGCCACTCCACCCGAACGCACCGCCGAATTGACCGGCTGGCGTCCCGCCGCCGTCCTTGCCGGTGCCGCCCTCGTGGTCGCCGTCGCCTGGTACGCCAATTCCAACCACCCGGTGACGCCCACCAATATGGTGCAGGTCCAGCACCCCGCCGAGCACGGCGTTCTCCTCGAAACTTCCGCCACCGGCCTCGAATGGAAAGAAGAGGGCCACGTGCTCACCTTGAAGCACCCCAAGGATCAGGACGTCGCTTTCACCGCCACGCTCGATTCCGTTCGTGCCCGCTACGTCGACCGCGATTCCGGACAGGTGACCATCAATCATGTCTATGCGGAGTAAACTGCTCATCCTCGCCGTGCTCGCCGCTCTCACTGCGCCCGCGCAGCAGCCCAACCGGCTCAACGCGCGCAGCATGATGCATATCACGCTGCCCGATGATTCCCCCTTGGCCGTGCTCTCCGCCGATTGGGGCGAAAGCGTCGCCACCCAGCGCGGCAGCGCCATGCTCCTCGACCTCCGCACCTCCCTCACGCTCCGTAACATCGGCCGCCATAAGATCAAGGGCGTCTCCATCCTCGTTCTCGCGCAGGAAGCCGCTCCTGGCGGCAAAGCCTCCGT
Organism: uncultured Acidobacteriota bacterium; assembly: GCA_937952345.1. Lineage (GTDB taxonomy): Bacteria > Acidobacteriota > Terriglobia > Bryobacterales > Bryobacteraceae > CADEFT01. The sequence goes on along the minus strand of CALFYN010000273.1, from coordinate 1,015 downwards.
CACCGTCCCCAGCCTCGACGTTGGCCCCGGCGAAGCCTTCCCCGTCAAACTCGATCTCCGCCTCCTCCGTCCCCACAGCTCCTCCGACGGCCCCCTCGTCGAGATCAGCCTCGATGGCGTACTCTACGACGACCTCAGCTTCTACGGCCCCAACCGCCTCAATTCCCGCCGCTCCATGACCATGTGGGAGCTCGAAGCCCGCCGCGACCGCAAATACCTCAAGAACATCTACGAAACCGCCGGCGTCGAAGGCATCCGCAAACACCTCACCGAAGTGCAGGCCCGCTTGAGCGAGCGCCCCCGCCTCAACGTCCAGGTCGCCCGCGGCCGCACCACCGCCGCCGAAACCGGCAAGCGCATGAGCTTCGCCTTCCTCCGCATGCCCGGCGAACCCGTCCACGCTCTCCAGGGCACAGCCCGTATCGGCGAATCCGACGCCCGTTCCCCCGAACTCGAAATCCGCAACCAGGGCCGCCAGCCGGTCAAATACCTCGAAATCGGCTGGCTCGTCGAAAATCGCGACGGCGAGGAGTTCTTCGCCGGCACCGTCCCCGCCGATGTCAATCTCGCCCCCGGAGCCAGCACCAAAGTCCAGCAGGACGCCGTCCTCAAGCTCACCCAGCGCAACGGTTCCCCCGTCCCCATCGCCGGCATGACCGGCTTCGTCAACCACGTCGAATTCGCCGACGGCTCCATGTGGATCCCCCAGCGCCAGGCTCTCGAGATCGACCGCCTCAAGCGCAGTCTCCACCCCTCTCCCGAAGAGCAGCGCCTCTCCGACCTCGCCCGCCGCAAGGGCATCAGCGCCGTCCTCGACGAGTTGCGCAAGCACTGATCACACCGTTCGAAAATATTTTTACCCCGCTAACCGGTTCCAAACAAACCGTCCTCCCCTATCCCATCCGATTGCTCGAGGATTCCGGGAAAACCCTTCCTATTATCCTGAAATCGCCATGAAACCTTTCACCACCCCTCAGATCACGGTCCTTCAGGCCCTCGCCGCAGGCGCCACCGT
>CALFYN010000272.1 GCA_937952345.1 uncultured Acidobacteriota bacterium | reverse complement strand
ACTTCGAGGCGCTCCTGGAACAGGCTGACACGGTCATCGACTGCGATATGGGGGATGACGATGCGCGGTTTGGGTTGTGCGGCGGGCTGTTGCCCAGGCTTGCGTCCCAGCGCCTTGCGCACGTCGCTGAGAATCTGTTCGCGGGAGCTCATTGGACCTTCTTTCTATCGCGCCATTGATCGCGGAAGCTCTTCGAAGCGGGTAGCGGGACTTCGCGAGTTCTGGCCCACTTTGCCGCGGGGCCGAAACTGGCGACTCCGGGCAAGCCGGCAAGCTTCGCTCCAATTTTCCCGGCAAGTGCGTAGAGCTTCGGGCGGCGCATCATCCAGGCGTACATCTGGAACGCTTTGCGCTCAGTGAAGGAGTCGGATCCGGTGGCGCGGGACTCGACGACTTCCTTGCGGAGTTCCAACAGGATTTTCGGGATGTCGATCTTCACCGGGCAGACTTCGGCGCATGCGCCGCAAAGGCTGGAGGCGAAGGGAAGCCAGGGGTTTTGCTGGATGCCGTGGTACTGCGGGGTGATGATGGCGCCGATGGGACCGGAGTAGGCTCCGGGATAGTTGTGGCCGCCGATTTTGCGGTAGACGGGGCAGGCATTGAGGCATGCGCCGCAGCGGATGCAGTAGAGGGATTGCCGCTTTTCCGGGTCGGCCAACAGGCGGCTGCGGCCGTTGTCCATGAGGACGACGTAAAACTCATCGGGGCCATCGGCGTCGCCGGGCCGGCGCGGGCCGGAGAGGAACGAGGTGTAGACCGTCAGCAACTGGCCGGTGCCGCTGCGGCCGAGCAGTTTGAGGAATACCGCCAGATCCTGTGCGCGGGGGATCATCTTCTCGATGCCCACAACGGCGATGTGGATGCGGGGCGCGGTGGTGGTGAGCCGTGCGTTGCCTTCGTTCTCGATGATGGTGACGGCGCCGGAGTCGGCCACCAGAAAATTGCCGCCGGAGATGCCGATGCCCGCGGCGAGGAACTTTTCGCGCAGGGTGTGGCGGGCGATCATGGCCTGTTTTTCCGGTTCCTCTTCGCGCTGTACGTGGAGGTTTTTCTCCAGCACGTCAGCCACATCCTGGCGGGTCATGTGCACGGCCGGAGCAACGATGTGGTAGGGGCGGTCATGAGCGAGTTGGATGATGTATTCGCCGAGATCGGTTTCGACGGGATCGATGCCGTGGTGCTCCAGATGCTCGTTGAGGTGAATCTCCTCGGTGGTCATCGATTTCGATTTGACGAGCATTTTGACGCCGCGTTCCTTGGCGAGACCAAGGATGAAGTCGGCCACTTCCTTGCCGTCGCGAGCCCAGATGAGTTTGCCGCCGTTGGCCGTGAGGTTCTTTTCGAATTCCTCGAGGTAGTGGTCCAGGTTTTCGAGCGTGTGCTTCTTGATGAGGTTGGCCTGCGTGCGTAGTTCCTGGTATTCCGGCAGCGCTTCGGCGGAGACGACTTCGCTGCGTTTCTCCTTGAGCCGTGCGGTGGCGGAATAGACGGCTCGCTGGATCTTGGGGTCGGCGACTGTGGAACGAATGTTCTCGTCTTGCTGAATCTGGATTAGCGGCATGCCAGAACCTCCGCGAGGTGCATCGTCTTGACGGTGGACTTGGCGCGGGAGAGCGCGCCTTGCAGTTGCATGAGGCAACTGGAATCGATGGAGACGACGGTGCCGGCGCCAGTGGCGTGAATGGAGTCGATCTTGGTACGGGCCATGCCGCCGCTGACTTCGGGGAACTTGACGGAGAACGTTCCTCCGAATCCGCAGCATTCTTCAGCGACGCTCATCTCACGCAACTCGAGGCCCTTCACATTGCGGAGCAGACGGCGGGGGCCGTCCTTGATCTTCAGTTCGCGCAGAGAGTGGCAGGAGTCGTGATAGGTGACGGCGCCATCGAAGCGCGCGCCCACGTCTTCCACCTTTGCCACATCCGTCAGGAAACGGGAGAACTCGAATACTCGTGGAGCAAGGTATTCCACTTCTTCGTGAAGGTCGGACCCTTTGGGGAAGATGTCGTGGAAATGGTGGGTGATCATCGACGTGCAGGAACCGGAGGGGACGACGATGAACTCGGCGTCGCGAAAGACGCGGATGAAGTGTTCGGCCACCTGGCGCGCATCGCCGTGGTAGCCGCTGTTGAAGGCCGGCTGACCGCAGCAGGTTTGCGCTTCGCGAAAATCGATGGGATAGCCGATGCGCTCCAGCACATCGGCCATGGCAAGGCCGACATTGGGAAAAACCTGGTCGACGATGCAGGTTACGAACAAAGAGACTCGGGCGGGCATGTGTGAAACCCGATTTTATCAATACCTGGAGGTACAATAAGGGGGTGACACGAAGGGAGTTCACTGTTGGCGTCTTGATCACCGCCGGTTCGGCGCGGGCGGAAGGCAAGCTTCTGACTGTGCGAGGAGTGCTGACACCGAACGGACTGCGCACCGCGGAAGGGCGGATGGTTGCGCTGGACGGGGACGAACCGACTGTGGGCGTATTGCACGATCAGCGTGTGCATGGCATGGAACTGGAGATCACGGGAGAGCCATTGGCAAATGGCGCCGTACGCATTCTGCCCATCCACAAGCAGGGAATGTTTGTATTGAAAGATGGCAAGAAGCTCTTCGTCACGTATTGGTGCGACATCTGTTCCATCCGCACCTACACTCCTGGCGTCTGCCTTTGCTGCCAGGACGAAACGCAACTGGACTTGAGGGAAAAGCTCGACAACTAGCATGAACTACACCGCGGAACGGCAAACGATCGACGGCGTGGAGGTGGTGTATCTCTCCGACGCGCGCACCAAGACGGAAGTGTGGATCGCCCCATCCATCGGCAACAACAGCTATGCGATGAAGGTGAAGGGGCAGCGCGTATTCTGGTCGCCGTACGCGACGGTGAAGGAACTGAAGGCGAAGCCGGCGATGGCGGGGAATCCGTTTCTGGCGCCGTGGGCGAACCGGCTGGATCAGGACGGGTTTTACGCCAATGG
>CALFYN010000271.1 GCA_937952345.1 uncultured Acidobacteriota bacterium | reverse complement strand
TGCCAGCACTGATTCCAAGGCGTGGGCCGGAATCCGTCCCAGCCGCACCTCAAGATCTGCTTTGTCTACGGTCACCACCTGAGACACATTTACCACGCTCGGCTTCGGCAGGCGGGCATCACCCTTCTTTAAAGCCACGTTTCCGGGTGCGGCGGCGCGATCCATATTGGACGTAATCAGGCAAACCACCGTAGTGGCGATGCGGCTTCGATTGAAAACGTCGCTTTGCACGACGACACAGGGGTGACGCTCGGCCGGCGCCGAGCCGGAGGACGGTCCAAAGTCAAGCCAATAGACCTCGCCCTGGCGGATCTCCTTCACCACCGATCCTGGACGGGCAGTTTCGCTTTCAGGTTCCGGACCACCCGCCGCTCATGCTCGCTGGGCAGATTCGATTAGGCCTGATTCAACTGTTCGGTGATCCGTGTCCGGCGCCGTTTGCGCAGGTATTCGCGCAACGCATCGGCGATCAATCTGCTGCTGCTTAACCCGAGATCGCGGGCGGCCGCATCCGCCTCCTCCATGAGGGCATCGTCCACCGAAATTGCCGTCTTCATACCTCCAGTCATACCAGATCGCATACCCGGAGTTCATGGGTACAGCCCTACGGTGCGGTTCAAATAAGACACGGCGTGCTTCCAGACGAGGTAGTAGACGGCCATGCCGATGGGGGTGAATAGAATCGCGAGGCGAGTGGGGATGATGGTGATTTCGAAGTGCGCGGCGAGGAGGAGACCGCAGGGGACGAGCAGTAGCGGAAGCAGTGCTCCGTGGATGCCGATGGGGAGGCGCGGGCGGGCGTAGTGGAGGAGGTTCCAGAGTCCCCAGAGATTGGGGACGACGGCCATGGGGAAGACGATGGCCCGTTCGATGGCTACGGGGAGTGCGCCGCGCGCGTGGGCGAGGATGAGAGCCGTGAGGATCACCAGCAGCATGAGCGTGGGGATGAGTGTGCCTGCCATGTAGGCTCGGAGGTAGGGGTGGCGGTTCATGGTGGGATCCTCCTTCTTACAGGTGATAGAGCAACGCTGCGGCGAGTTCGGGATAGAGCAGGAAGAGGGCGGCGGCGGCGGCGGCGATGGCCCAATCCCAACGGGTGAATCGCGGGGTGTGGTGGACACGCTGTTCGAAGCGCGGCCAGAGATCTTTGTCGAGGCGCGCGGGCGTTTTCATAGCGCGCAGATGGCGGAGAAGTGGATCATCGTTCATGGTGTGACTCCCATGGATTCGAGTTTGCGGCGCAGCAGTTGAATGGCGCGGGCGCGGCGTGTCTTGACTGTGTTGACGGGGATGTCGAGGGCGTGGGCGATGTTTTCCGGCGGCTGCTCCTCGATGAGCGACAGCACGGCGACGGCCTGGAGTTTCGCTGGCAGCGAGTGGATGGCGATCTCGATGCGGGCGTGGAGTTGGTGCTGTTCGGCGTGCGGGAGATCGAGAGCGGATGGTTGTGCCTTGAGTTCGAGGAGGCGCGGGGCGTGGCGCAGATGATCGAGCGCGACGCGGGTGGCGATGCGGCGGATCCAGGGTTTGAGAGGACGCGTGGCGTCAAAAGTGGCGCGATGCTTCCAGACGCGCCAGAAGGTTTCGACGGTGAGATCCTCGGCGGCGGCGCGGTCGCGCACCATGCGCACGATCCAGGCGTAGACTTCAGCCTGGTGGGCACGGAACAGCGATTCGAACTCGCCGGCTGCGAAGGACACACGATCACCGCCAGGGGAACCATCGCGGCACGCGGGCGCAGTAGGTTTCGTATTCGCGGCCGAACTTCGCCCGCAGGACCGGTTCTTCGTATAGCACAACGAAGAGGTGCGCGAACATGCCCCAGAGGATGGCGAAGACGAGCATGGCGAGGGAGCCGAGGTAAAGGGCGAGTCCGGTGAGGGCGGAGAGTCCGCCGATGTACATTGGGTTGCGGACGATGGAGTAGGGCCAGACGGCGACGAAGCGGCGCGGGGCATCGAAGGGGGCGGGCGTGCCGCGGCCTTTGGCGATGAACGCGGTAATGCTGGAGAGGGCGAAGGCGGCTCCGGCGACGATGAGGACGAGACCGATCGGGGTGGGTGGGATGGCCGCGGGCATGCGGGTGTCGAGGTTGCGCATGGCGAAGGCGAGGTAGAGGGAGATGGTGACGAAGCCCGAGGCGTAGAGCAGGGCTCGTGCCGCGGTGCAGATGGTTTCCAAGGTGGTGGCTCCTTTCATCTGGTAATACCGGTGCTGGGGCGCGGCGGGATTCAGTTTTTGTGTGTGAATGTTACACTTGCCTATCTATGGAATCGCGGCAGATCACGTTGCTTCTGCAGAAGGTGGGGCAGGGGGACCGGGGCGCGGAGTCAGCGTTGCTGGACGTTGTGTATTCGGAACTGCACCGGCTGGCGGCATCGTATATGCGGCGGGAGCGGAAGGACCACACGCTGCAGGCATCGGCGCTGGTGAATGAGGCGTATGTGAAGCTGATCGGCGGGCAGGACGTGGCGTGGCAGAGCCGGGGACATTTTTATGCGGCGGCGGCTCGCGTGATGCGGAACATTCTGATTGATTACGCGCGGACGCGGGCGGCCGAGCGCAGGGGCGGGGCTCCGCAGCGGGCGTTGCTGCGCGATGACATGTTGTTGGTGGAGGAGGATCCGGACCGGTTTCTGCTGCTGGATGCGGCGATGGACCGGCTGGAGCAACTGGATGCGCGGCAGGCGAAGGTGGTGGAACTGCGTTTCTACGGGGGATTGAATGTGGAGGAGACGGCGGCGGCGCTGAGCATTTCCGAGAAGACGGTGAAACGGGATTGGGCGGTGGCGCGGGCGTGGCTGGAGGCGGAGTTGTCGGAAGCCCGGCCGTAGCGTTGGGCGGGTTCGCGATACAATCATCCAACAATGTCTCTGAGTATAGGTGGCAAGCTGGGGCCGTACGCCATCACTGGCACGCTGGGCGTAGGGGGGATGGGCGAGGTGTACCGGGCCACCGATACGCGGCTGCAGCGCGAAGTGGCGATCAAGGTGCTGCCGGCCGATCGGATGGCCGATGGGGAGCGCAAGGCGCGGTTCATTCAGGAGGCACGCGCGGCCTCGGCGCTGAACCATCCGAACATTGTCGCCATCTATGACATCAGCGAGGCCGATGGCATCGATTTCCTGGTGATGGAACTGGTGCGCGGGAAGACGCTGGATCAGGTGATTGGACGGCAGGGCATGCGGCTTGGGGACACGCTGCGCTACGGCATGCAAATCGCGGATGCGTTGATCAAGGCCCATGGGGCCGGCATCGTCCATCGCGACCTGAAGCCGTCGAACGTGATGGTGAACGAAGACGGGGTGATCAAGCTACTCGACTTCGGGCTCGCCAAGCTGGAGGATGTGGGGGGCGCGATTGGCGACGATGACGCGACGCGGGTGGCAAGGCGTGAGGTGCACAGCCGGGAGGGCGCGATTCTGGGGACGGTGTCGTACATGGCGCCGGAGCAGGCGGAAGGAAAGAAGGTGGATTCGCGCGCCGATGTATTCAGCTTCGGGGCGCTGCTGTATGAGATGGTGACGGGGCAGCGGGCGTTTGCAGGCGATTCGGCGGCGTCCACGTTGGCTTCTGTCATCAAGACCGACCCGAAGCCGCCGAGCCAGCTTGTGGCGGACATGCCACGCGACCTGGAAAAGACGATTCTGCGTTGTTTGCGGAAAGATCCCGCGCGGCGCTTCCAGCATGTGTCCGACATCAGGGTGGAGTTGGAAGACATCAAGGAGGATTCGGATTCGGGGCGGCTGACGGCGAGCGTCGCGGTGGCTCCCAGCCG
>CALFYN010000270.1 GCA_937952345.1 uncultured Acidobacteriota bacterium | reverse complement strand
GGGGGCGAGATCGCGTAAGTTTTATTCTAACGATTGCACTACTCTTCCACAACCCGGATGACTCTTCCGCCGCTGACATCCCTCAGCGTCTGCACCGCGCCCGACGGCCAGCGGACCACCACGCGCTCCACCTGTTCGGCCTTGCCCAGCCCGAAATGCACCAGCCGCGACGGCGAGCACCCATAACCCGAAACAGCCGTCCGCCGGTTCCACTGCCCGCCTTGCGCGGTACGGATCTCGATCATCGCCCCGATTCCCTCGCGGTTCGATCGCTTCCCTTCGAGTTCGAAGGCGATCCAGTTCCCCGCGCCTTCGCTGCGGTTCCACAGCACAAGCGCCGGCTCATTCAGCCGCGTCATCACCAGATCGATACGGCCGTCGCGGTCGAAGTCGCCCCAGGCCAGGCCGCGGTGAAACGCCGCCCCTTCCAATTCCACAGCCTGAAACGAAACCCGCCGGTTCAGAAACACCTGGCTCGGCTGCTTCGACTTCCGCCCCGAGGTCAACTCCGCATTGTCCATCACGTGCCCGTTGGCCGACACCAGATCCTTCCAGCCATCGTTGTTCAGATCCACTACCGCGTTCGACCATCCCGTCCACGGCAGGCTCGCCTTGGCCACCCCGGACTCGAGCGTGATCTCGCGAAATACGCCCCCGCCCGCATTGCGCCGCAACGGAAACGTCTCATTGCTCAGCGCGGTCACAAACAGATCCTCGCGGCCGTCATTATCGAAGTCGCGAAACTCCGCGCCCATCGAAGAGACGGCGTCCCCGTTCTCGCTCAGAGCAACCCCGGCTTCCAAAGCCACGTCCTCGAATCGCCCATCGGAGCCTTGCCGCAACAGGAAGTTCGCCACCGTGTCATTCGAGACGAACAGATCCATCCGCCCATCGCCGTTGAAGTCCCCGAGCGCCGCGCCCATGCCCTTGCCCTTGTACCGCGCAATGCCCGTTGCCTCCGATACATCGCGAAAGGTGCCATCGCCCAGATTGCGGTACAGCGCATTCGCCAGCGGCTGATAGTGCCGCGGATGGCAATACTGCCGGTGCTCCGCCGTTCCGCAATAGATCTCCTTGGCTTCGTCATAGGCGACATAGCGCACCTCCAACAAGTCGAGCCACCCGTCGCCATCGTAGTCGAACCACACGGCAGCCACGGACCACAAGCCCGAGCGCACGAACCCCGCATCCGTAAACGTCCCATCGCCGCGATTGCGATAGAGCACCCCGCCGCGCACTCCGCTGACAAACAGATCCGTATCCCCATCGTTGTCGTAATCGGCGGCGGCGGCGCCCATCGACCAGCCATCGCCCGCAACACCGGCCTCGGCCGCGACATCCGTGAACGTGCCGTCGCGATTGTTCCGCAGCAGCCCGTTGCGTCCTTCTCCATTACAGATAAAAAGGTCGGGATGTCCATCACTATTAAAGTCGAATGCCGCGATCCCCGCAATCATCGTCTCCATCAGCCGCTTCTTCCCCTGCGCGCCGTTGCGCACCGTGAACGGCAACTCGCGCCGCTCGAAGCGCACGGCGCTCACGGCATCGCCCGCCGCGGCCCTCGATCTACGAAAGCTTTCGTAGTCAATAGCGGCCTGTTGGTCTCCCGCTGCGATCGCCTTCCGATACAGCGCTTCCGACTCGCGCTCATGCCCCAGCGCTTGATGCGCCAAAGCCTGTCCCAGCAGCACGCGCCCTGTCGCCGGCCCTGCCTTCGCAAACGCCTCCAGTGCCGCATCGAAGCGGCTCAGCGTGTACAGCGTCCGCCCCAGGTAATAGCAAGCATCCCGGTCCCGCAACTCGCACGCCCGCCGGAACGGTGCTTCCGCCTGCAGGTACTTCTGCTGCGCCGCATACGTCATTCCCAGCCAGCGCTGCGCCGCCGCATTGCGAGGCTCCTTCCGCGCCGCCTCGACAAACTCGCGCTCGGCCGCAACCCAGTCTTTGTTGCGGAAAGACTGCTGTCCGATTGCGATTTGATATAGCAACAAAATTCCTGTTGCGAGTTGCATGATCAATTGATATTCTTACCCAAATCTCTTCTTTCAAGGAGCTCAGGGGCTATCAGGAGCAAAAGAGCGATGACCAGATTAGCGACCATCCTACTCTGCCTGTCCACCACGTTGCTGGCACAGGTAGACCGCGGCACAATCGCGGGCACAGTCACCGATCCCACCGGCGCCGTCGTTGTTGGCGCGGCCATCCGGATCGTCAATGAATCCACCAATGCCACCCAGCAGAACAACAGCAGTTCCGCCGGAACCTATGGTTTCTACAACCTCCCCATCGGCATGTACAACGTCACCGTCGAGGCCGCGGGCTTCCGCCGCTCGGAGATGAAAGGCGTGCGCGTCGAGGTCAACCAGCAATCCAAAGTCGACATCGTCCTGCAAGTCGGCGAGGTCACGCAAACCGTCGAAGTGGCCGCCCTCGCCTCGCTCGTGCAGACCGAGTCCACCGACGTCGGCACCGTCATCGACAACAAGCGCTTCCTCGATCTGCCGCTCACCCTGGGCGGCGGCATCCGCAACCCGTCGGCATTCATCTTTCTCTCCCCGGGAGTCTCGCCCGGCAACACCTGGGAGAAGCACATCGGCGGCGGCGGCAGCTTCAACGACCAGGTCTACTATGAAGGGATCTCGCTCTCCCGTGGCGACCTCGCCAACGACGCCGAAGTCAATCCATCGGTGGACGCCATCGCCGAGTTCAAGCTCGTCACCAACAACTACTCGGCCGAGTACACGCATGCTCTCTCCGGCGTGACCAGCTTCACCATGAAGTCCGGAACCAACAAGCTGCACGGCTCGGCGTTCCACTTCCTGGCCAACGACAAGCTCGATGCCCGTGGGTTCTTCAGCCCCGTGAAGGCGCCCCGCAAGCAGAATGAATGGGGCTTCACCGCCGGCGCTCCGGTTATCCTTCCCAAGATCTACAACGGCCGCGACCGCACGTTCTGGTTCTTCTCCATGGATCAGTTCTACATCCGCGGCGGCCAGCTCGGCGGCTTCAACACGCTCGCCACGCAGGGCATGCTGAACGGCAACTTCAGCGATTGGGCGGCCGCCGGCCGCGGCGACATCTATGACCCCGCTACCACCGCCGTCGATGCAGCCGGCCGTGCCACCCGCTCGCCGTTCCCCGGCAACATCATTCCGCGCAACCGCTGGAGCTCCATCAGCTCGAAGATGGTCGACGTCTATCCGGCTGCTGAATTGCCCGGCATCGCCAACAACAGCATTGCTCCCTTGGCCAGCCCCATGGCGGATCAGCGCACCTCGGGCTTCAAGATCGACCATGCCATCTCCAGCAGCCACCGCTTGAGCGGCATGTTCAACTACACGGACCGTCCCTCCATCAAGAGCCCCGCGCCCTCGCGCCTGCTCGCCAAGAACCGCTCCGTGCTCATTGAGAATTACAACTTCCAGGTTGTCACCACGCGCATCATCCGCCTCAACTATGACTGGACCATCAGCCCGACGCTGCTCAACCACATGGGCGCGGGCTTGTCGCGCTTCCGCAATCCGAACTTCTCGCTCGGCTTCAACAAAGGCGCCATCGCCGAGCTCGGCCTGCGCGGTGTGCAGTTCGATCTCGCGCCCACCGTGCAGTTCACGCAAG
>CALFYN010000269.1 GCA_937952345.1 uncultured Acidobacteriota bacterium | reverse complement strand
CGCAACTCGGACCCAGCCTCGCTGCCCCGCACTTCCAGATCTACAACGCGTTCCGCCTCGCCGGCAAACGCGAGGAAGCCATGAAGCAGCTCGCCATTTTCCAGGAGTTGAAAAAAGCCCAGGAAGCTAGCGGCAACACAGAGGACATGGAGTGGAATGAATACGCCGAGATCTATGACCCCATCGATGCCGCCATTCAAGCCGCGCAGTTGATCGCGCCGCAGACTCCCAAATTCACTGAGCGCAAACTCAACGCCGCACTCTCCGCGGACCGCGCCGGCATGCTCGTGCTCGATGCCGACGCCGATGCCCGCCCCGATCTGCTGGCATGGTCCGCCTCCACCGGTGGACTTCTCTTCGCCAAAGGCGCCACGCCCATCAATGCACCCGCGCTCAAGCCCGGCCACTTTTTCGCTGCCGCCGACATCGACAATGACGGTTTCCCTGATCTCGCCATGCTCACGGCCACCGGCGCGCAGTTGCTCCGCAATCGCAAAGGAACATTCACCGCCGAGCCCCTCGCCGAAGGCACTTTCCAACTCGCCTTGTGGCTCGACTACGATCACGATTACGACCTCGACCTCCTCCTCTTCGGCCCCAAGCCCGCACTGTATCGCAATCAAGGCGAAGCAGGCTTCGCTGATCGCACCGCCGATTTCCCCTTCGTTACAGGCGCTCCCGCCGCGGCCATCGCCTACCGCTCTGTCCCCGACACCAAAGGTGTGGACGTGCTCACCACTTACACCGACCGGCCCTCCGTCTTCTACCGCGACCTCCTCGCCGGCAAATTCCGCGCGGAACCCTCCACGGTCCCGCAAGGTGCAACCCATCTCCATTCCTTCGATTGGAACCGCGACTCCGTCTTCGACATCTCTTTCATCCATGAGGGCAAGCTCAACCTCGCGCCGTCCATCACCGGTCCCTACGTCTTCCTGGATTCACACAACCACGGCACATCCCATCTCTACGCGCCGCCCGCAACAGCAATGGCCACCGCCGACTTCAACGCCGACGGCCGCACCGATGTTGCCATCGCCAACGAACGCGGTCTGTTCATCCAGGAAAACGTAACCCCCACCACCAACCGCCATCTCTCCATCCGCCTCATCGGAGTCAAAAACCTGAAGCTTGCACCGGGCGCCGAGGTTGAAGTTCGCAGCGGCCAGTTCTATCAGAAACAGCGCTATGACGGCGTCCCGCTCCTCTTCGGCATGCGCACCCAAACGCAAATCGACGCGGTCCGCATCACGTGGCCCAACGGCCTCATCCAGAACGAAACGGCTCCAATCCCCGGGCGCGCCGTCGAGTACAAAGAAGCCCCGCGCCTTTCCGGCTCCTGCCCCATGATCTACACCTGGAACGGCAAGCAGTTCGAATTCCTCACCGATGTCCTCGGCGTCGCCCCGCTGGGAGCAAGTTCCGGCGATGGCCAGTATTTCCCCACCGATCACGACGAGTACGTCTTCATCCCCGGCCAGGCTCTGCAACCCCGCGACGGCTTCTACGACCTCCGTATCACCGAAGAGCTCAGCGAGGTCACCTACCTCGATCAGGTCCAACTCATCGCCGTCGATCACCCACCCGACGTCGAAGTCTTCTCCAACGAGAAATGGAAATCGCCCCCATTCCCGGATCATCGCCTGTACACCAGCCGCCGCCGCATCCCGCCCACGCGCGCCTCCATCAACGGCCACAACACGCTGCCCGCACTGCAACACCGCGACCGCGCCTACGCCGGCCCGCCCGCGCGCACCATGCAGAACACCGCCGAAACATTCGCCCTCGAAATTGATTTTGGCCCGCAAGCCCCCGCCAGCAATGCAATCCTCGTCCTCCACGGTTGGGTCGATTGGGCCGATGGCAGCGCCTTCCGCAATCAATCGCAACAGCCCGGCCGCGCCATCACTCCGCCCTATCTCCAGGTTCGCGATCACAACGGCCAGTGGAAGACCGTCATCGAAGACATGGGCATCCCCTCGGGAAAAACGAAAACCATCGCCGTCGATCTCAATGGAAAATTCCTCTCCGCCTCGCGCGAAATCCGCATCGTCACCAACATGTGCGTCTATTGGGACGAAGCCTTCCTCGCTATCCACCAAGCCACTAACATCCACCAACACCACGCCCGCCTCATCGAAGCCAATCTCGATTTCCACGGCTTCTCCCAACCCATCATCGACCCCCAACGCCGCCACCCCGAACACTTCCTCTATCACCGAACACTCGCCGATGCCCCGTGGAACCCCACCCCTGGCCTCTACACCCGATTCGGCGACGTCAGGCCGCTCCTCCATCAACCCGATGACCAGTTCGTCATCATGGGCTCCGGCGACCAGATCTCACTCCGCTTCCGGGCACCCAAACTCCCACCTGCCGGTTGGAAGCGCGACTTCCTGCTTTACGTCAACGGCTGGGCGAAAGATGCCGACGCGAACACTGCATTTTCACAATCCGTCGAGCCTCTTCCCTTTCACGGTATGTCACAATATCCATATTCCGCGAAGGAAAATTATCCCCGCGGAAAAACGCATATTGATTACCGCAAGCGCTATAATACGCGCCCGGCCGCACAACTCGTGAAGCAGGTTGCCCCATGAGGATTCGCTGGTTTTCCATCATCGCCGTCGCACTGCTGCTGAATTCCGTCTACATCTCAGCCCTGCCTTCCGCCACCATCTTCTACGTGGCAAACGTGCTGCTGCATCTCGCGCTCGGCGTTGCGTTCCTGCTCCTGCTGCGCCTCCGTGGATGGGCCAAACCCGCGCTGCCCATCTTCCTCTCCGTCCTCCCCGCGCTCTATCTCATCCGCTACGGTGCCATACGCGATCACCGCATCTGGCTTTGGGCGCACATCGCGCTCGCCGTCGCCGGCACCGTCACGTTGTGGCTCCACGCCCGCAAACATCAGCCCCAACTCGCCCGCTGGATTTTCCTCTCGCTCATCCTTCTCGCCATTGTTCCCGGCAGCGTCAAACTCCTCGAAAAGCCCTCCCTTGTAGCCAACGCCTCGGAAACGCCATCCTCCATGGAAGAAGAAGGTGACGGCCCCAAGAGCCCGTTCTGGCCTTCGTCGGCGAAAACCAACGTCGGACTCGTCCCCTCCAGCTACTTCCTCGATTCCGATCAGTGCGGCACATGCCACAAAGACATCTACGAACAGTGGAAGTCCTCCGTCCACCACTTCGCCAGCTTCAACAACCAGTTCTACCGCAAGTCCATCGAGTTCATGCAGGAAAAGCAGGGTTCCACGAAACCCAGCCGCTGGTGCGCTGCCTGTCACGATCACGCCGTCATCTTCAACGGCAAGTGGGAAACCCCCATCAAAGATCAAATCGACACGCCCGAAGCGAAGGCCGGGCTCGCTTGTGTTTCCTGCCACTCCATCGTCCACGTCAAAGACACGATGGGCAACGCCGCCTTCACCCTCGAATACAACTGGCTCCACGCCATCGCCGCCAATCGCAACCCCATCATTCAATCCTTCGATAAATTCATCACCTATCTCAATCCCCGCCCGCACCGGCAGACATTCCTGAAGCCGATGCACAAAACCCCCGAGTTCTGTTCCTCCTGCCACAAAGTCCACCTCGATGTCCCCGTCAACAACTACCGCTGGATTCGAGGCTTCAACGATTACGACAACTGGCAGGCCAGCGGCGTCTCCGGCCGCGGCGCCCGCAGCTTCTACTACCCCAAGGAAAGCCTCGATTGCGCCGGCTGCCACATGCCTTTAATCGCTTCCAACGATCCCGGCAATCGTAACGGCAAGGTGCACTCGCACCGCTTCCCCGCGGCCAACACCGCCGTCGCTCACGTCAACAACGACAAAACGCAATTCGAAATCACTAAGAATTTCCTTCAATCC
>CALFYN010000268.1 GCA_937952345.1 uncultured Acidobacteriota bacterium | reverse complement strand
ACCCAGCCGACGCAGGCGGGGTAAGGGACGATGCTGTACTTGCCTTTGACGCCGTTCTGGCGCGTCCATTCGCCGAACTCGCGCACGAAGGTGTCGGGGATTTCGCGGGGGAGGCTGCGCCAATCCTGCTTGTAGCGATCGGGGTAGGCTTCAGCGAAGTGGGGGATGCCGAAGTGGGCGAGGTTGACGAGGCAGGTGGAATCATCGATCAACAGGCTGATGGGGACGCGGTTGCGCGGGTTGATGACCTCAACGCTGCTGTCGCGCTGCGGGCGTTCGCCCAGTTCCTGGGCTTGCAGCGCGGCGGCCTGCACAGCAAGCGCCGCCAGTTCTCTTCGGGTGATCTTCATGGGGTGCTCCTATTGTTGCCAGACGCGGAGGGCCTGTCCGGAATCGCGACCAGCGCCAGGGCCAGCAATGCGGTGAGGATGGAGAAGGCGAAGCTGGCGGGGAATCCGTAGTGATCGGTGAGTGCTCCGTGGAGAACGGGGGCAAAGCTGCTGAACGGTGTGGCCAATGTGATGATGGCGAAGTTGCGCGTGGATTCGCTGGGCACGGAGAGGCTGCCGACGTAATTGGGCAGATAGGCGCCGCCGAGTTCACCGGCGCCGATGAGGGCGAAGGCGAACAGATAGACGATACCCGGAGTGGCCCAAGCCCAGGCGCTGGCGAGGGCGAGCAGGGCGATGCAGCCGAGGGCTCCGCCGCGCAACCCCAGGCGCACGGCGAGCCAGCCCAGCAGAAAGCCGCCGGCGGCTTTGCCTCCGAAGCGGATGGCCATGGTCCAGCCGCTGAAATCGGCCGGATCGCGGTGCATGGCCTCTTTGGCATAGAGGGCAAGATTCGAGGTGATGCCGAGGGATACGTACCAGAGCACGTAGGCGATCCACGTGGTGGCGAGTCGCGGCTGGCGGAAATAGCCGCGCGCGCTTTCGAATAGGAATGCGAAGAAGGGCTCGCGCGTGCGCTCCGGAATTTCCGTGAGCCGGAAGCGGCGTGCGTTGAGGGCGATGCCGATGGAGCAGGGAATCGCGATGAGGTAGATGAGGGCGAAGTCGTAGGGAAAGGGAAAGGCGGGCAAGCCGGGATTCAGCAGGTATTGCGCGCCGAGCGATCCGGCCACCGCGGCGAACGGTGTCATGCTGAAGGTGCGCTGCAGCGTGCGCGCCACGCCGGCTTCGCTACAGCCGCGGCGCAGGCATTGCTGCATGAAGACGAAGGATGTGGATGCGGACAGGCCTTGCAACAAGCCTTGCAACACGACGGCCGCGATGCGGACTTCGGTGGGCGCGGGCAAAGCGAGGGTGAGGAAGACCATCGTGGAAAATGATGCCGTGGCCAGATTCGCCCACACGACCATGTTGCGTTCCAGCCGGTAGGGCACCAGCCATGAGAAAAATAGCGGCGCGATCTGGCCGAGCAGGTAGGTGGACGCGGGCAGATTGGCCAGTGTTTTGCTTGCGCCGAGTTTGTCGAACAGCGCGGCCTGCACGATGCCCACGTAGACGACGGGGGCGGCGAGGAAGATGAAAATGTAGCAGATGGTGAAGACCCATCCGTTGTGGTGTTCGTCCTGATGCAAGAATTTCATTATGCGCATTGTCGATGAAGGTTTGGTGTGTGCGGGTGTGGCCGGTGGCCCGCGGGCGGTGGCGACGTTTCCCAGCGTGACGGTGATGGAAGATGGTTCACTGGCCGCGGTGTATCGCGTTGGCGCGTCGAAGGACTCCGACGGATCTTTGACGGAGATCCGGCGTTCGTTCGATGAGGGTGCGAGTTGGGGAGAGCCATGGTCGCCGTTCGATACCTGCTTTGGCGGCGTGCGCGGATCGTTGCAGGTGGTGTACCTGACCGTCGTCGAGAAAGGGCATGTGATGGCGTGTGCGCTATGGGTGGATCGCGAGGCGTTTCCTGGCGCGCCGCTGTTTCATCCCGAGACGGAAGGCTGCCTGCCGATGAAGGTTCTGGTGGCGGATTCTTTTGATGGCGCGGTTACGTTTTCCGAATGGCGGGAGGTGGCCGTAACGCCGGATGTGGGGCCGGCGAGCTTGACGAATCCGATGGTGCGCCTGCCGGACGGGCGGCTGATTGTGAGCATCGAATCGAACAAGCCGTATCTTGACAGCGGCACGTGGATGCAGCGCGTGGTGCACTGCGAATCGGTGGACGGCGGGCGGACATGGTCATTGCCGCGGACGGTGTGCTCAGATCCGGCGGGCGCTGTTTTTCATTGGGATCAACGCCTGGCCTGTGACGCGAGCGGGACGCTGGCGGCGTTTTCGTGGACCTATGACAAGCCGGGGAACCGCTACCTGCCAGTGCGGCGGCATGTGAGCCAGGATGGCGGACATTCTTGGGTGACGGACGCGCTCGGCTTTGCCGATCAGCCGTCGCATCCGGCGGTATTTCCGGACGGGCGTGTGGTGCTGGCTTGGGTGGACCGCTACGGGTCTCGATCGATCCGGGCGCGCTCGGCGCCGCGATTGGACGGAGAGTTCGCGGCATCGACGGAGGTAGTGCTGTACGAGGCGGCGAAAGAGGCGCGGCGCACGGAGAATACGGCTGGGTTGCTGACGGATATGGGCTTGTGGACCTTTGGTTTGCCGTATGCCGAGGCCCTTCCCAATGGGGACGCGCTGGTCGTCTATTATGCTGGCGTCGAGGGGTGCATGGATGTGCGCTGGGCGCGCTGCGGATTATTTTGAGCGAGCTGTAAGAATCGCCTCCCGATTGCAGTCTTTAGTGGCGGAAAGCGAATCAGAGGAGGCCAAAGTTGCTACAGTTAGCTTGGAAACAAACCGTGGAGGACTCACCCCCTAGTGCAAGCCCGTTGGCTGCTGTCTTTGAGCAGCACCATGGGCTTGTGTTTCGCACGGCCTACCGCATTACGGGACACGCCGCCGACGCGGAAGATGTTCTGCAAACTGTGTTCCTGAGGCTGCTGCGGCAACAACAGCCGGAGATGCGCCAGCCGGAATCGTACCTGCGGCGCGCGGCCATCAATGCCTCACTCGACCTGATTCGCGATCGCGGCGACCGCGCGGCAATGCCGGAAGATACGGCGGCCCCCGCCTCGGGCGGAGAGTTGCGGCACGAGTTGCGCCAGGCGCTCGGGCGGCTCGATCCGAAGCATGCGGAGATGTTTGTGCTGCGCTACTTCGAAGGGCATTCGAATGGCGAGATCGCCGAGGCATTAGGCATATCCTCGCTGCTGGTGGCGGTGACGCTGCACCGCACGCGGGCGAGGCTGCAGAAATCGATTTCGTTGGCATAAGGGAGCAGGTGAGCCATGGACAAATTCAAAGATTTGCTGAATGACGTTCGCAACGCCGCACCTGATGCGGCAGTGGAAGCCGAGGCGGCCGACCGTGTGCGGCGGACTCTGTTCGGGGCCGGCAGCGCGGGAGCCGAGCAATTGAAGAACTGCGCGGATTTCCAGTCGCTTTTCCCCGGCTATATACAGAAGACGATTTCCGAAGCACGGCGCATGCTGCTGGAAGATCACGTGCGCGAGTGCGTGCATTGCCGCAAGGCGCTGGATGTAGCGCGTGGGCATGGGCCGAAGGTGGTGGCGATGCCGGGGAGCGCGCCGCGCACGGCAATGCCGAAGTGGGCCGTGGCTGCCGCTGTGTTAGTGGGCGTGGGCCTGGCTGGATTCGCGGCACGGACGTATATCCCCGTGCTCGATGGATCGCCACGGGCGACCGTGCAGGCCGTGAACGGGGTGCTGTACCAGCAGACCGATCATGGCAGCCTGGCGATTCACGAAGGAACGGCGCTGGCCGATGGCGAGGAAATCCGCACTCCGGCGAACACGACGGCGGTGGTCCGGCTGTGGGACGGATCGAACGTGGAGATGAATGAACGCGCGCTGCTGTCGGTGAGCCGCACCTGGCGCGGGACGGTGATTCATCTCGACCGCGGGCAGATCATCGTGCGGGCGGCGAAACAAAAGCAGGGGAAATTGTATGTTGCCACGGGCGATAGCGAGGTTTCCGTGGTGGGCACGATTTTCTCCGTGAACAAGGGCACACTCGGGTCGCGCGTGAGCGTGGTGGAAGGGCAGGTGGATGTCCGCCACGCGGGGCAGACGGCTTCGCTCAAGCCAGGGCAGCAGGCGTCGACGCATCAGGGCCTGGCCCATGTGCCGGTGGCGTCGGAAGTGGCCTGGAGCCGCGATGCCGCCACGTATCTTTCGCTGCTGGGTGAACTGAGTGCGTTGCAGAAGCAACTGGAAGCCATTCCTTCCAATGGATTGCGCTACCGATCGAAGCTGCTGCTGTACATGCCCGAAGATACGAAGCTGTTCGCTTCCATTCCGAATATGGGTGTGACGCTGACCGAAGCAAAGAAGATCTTCGACGAGCGGATGGCGTTCAGCGGCGTCCTGCAGCAATGGTGGAAATCGAAAGAGAACGAGCGTACGCGCGCCGAGGTGGAAGAGTTGATTGACCTGCTGAAGGAACTCAGCACCTACATCGGCGAGGAAATTGTGGTGTTCGTGACGGGCGGGCCGAAGGATAGCCCCGTGGTGATGACCGAAGCGAAGGATGCCGTTGCGTTGCAGGCGTTCTTCCAGAGAAAGCTGCCGGCACATGAGAAACTGCCCTTCGCCATTCAGGATGGAAAGCTGATTGTGGCGGAGAATGCGTCTCAGGTAGAACGCACCAAGGCTTCGCTGGCGCGCGGCGCGGCGGCTACTGCCTTTCGCCGCCGTATTGAACAGGCCTACACCGACGGAGCCGGTTGGCTGATGGTGGCGAACATGGAACAAATTTCTTCCGAATCCGTATCTGCAAAGAGCGAAGCCATGGAACTCGGGCTCAATACCGTGCAGTATCTGGTTCTGGAACGGCGCGACGTCGCCGGCAAGACAGAGAACCGCGCCTCGCTGACGTTTAGCGGGGAGCGAAAGGGTGTTGCGTCGTGGCTGGCTGCGCCGGCGTCGATGAGCACACTGAACTTCGTTTCGCCGGAAGCCGGTGCGGCCGCTTCCTTCGTGGTGAAGCAGCCGGGCGCGATGGTGGAAGAGCTATTCGCCATGCTGCGGCGCTCCGATCCTTCGTTCGACAACGCGCTGGCGCGGTTCCAGCAGGAGACGGGGCTGAGTCCGCTGGAAGATCTGGCTGCGCCGCTCGGTTCGGAATTCACGTTCGCCATCGATGGGCCGCTGCTGCCGTTGCCGAGTTGGAAACTGGCCGTGGAAGTGAATCAGCCGCAGCGATTCGAAGCGAGCATGGAAAAGCTGTTGGAAGTGGCGGCCCGCGAGGGCGCGGCGCGGAACTTTCCCACTCCGAAGCTGACGAAGGAAACGGTGAACGGGCGGGTGTTTTATACGATCGCCGGAGGACGCCTGCCTTTGGAGATTCACTACACGTACGTGGATAGCTACCTGTTGGCGGCGGCCAATCGTTCGATGCTGACGCAGGCGATGCAGAACCGCACCACGGGGTTTACGCTGGCAACGAGCGAGAGCTTCCGGTCGCAGCTTCCCTATACAACGAATCCGAATTTCTCGGCTGTGCTGTATCACAACTTCGGCGGCATGCTGGGGCCAGTGGTGGACCAGTTGGAGGGATTCCTGAACATCTCGCCGGAGCAGAAGGCGGGCATCGCATCGCTGAAGACTTCGCAGCCGGGCTTGATTGCCGCCTATGCGGAGAAGGATAGAATTACGGCCGCGAGCACCGGGACATTCTTCGGACTCAACCTCGGTATGCTGGCCGGAGGGGATCTGATGCAGTGGCGGGGAGCAATTCCCTCCGCTCTACCGAAATAAGCGAATGAACTCTGTGATTGAACTGGATCAGTTGTCGGTGAGGCTGGGGAATCGGGAGATTCTGCAAAGCCTCACCGGCTCGCTCACTGCCCGCACCATCGGATTACTGGGTCCGAACGGTGCGGGCAAATCGACTTTGATCAACACGCTGCTGGGGTTTTATCCGCCTTCGCAAGGCACGGCGCGGATTTTCGGGTACGACATCCGCAACCAGCGCAACGCGATTCGTGCGCTGGTGGGCTATATGCCGGAGAACGACTGCTTCATCGGAAATATGAGTGCCGTGACGTTCGTGCGCTACATGGCGGAGTTGAGCGGGTTGCCTCCGGAGCAGGCGCTGGAGCGGGCGCATGAGGCGCTGTTCTATGTGGGTTTGGGCGAGGCTCGATATCGCAAGGTGGGCACGTATTCGCTGGGCATGAAGCAGATGGCGAAGCTGGCGCAGGCGGTGGTGCACGGGCCGAAGCTGGTGATTCTGGACGAGCCGACCAACGGGCTGGATCCGCCGGCGCGGCTGCGCATGCTGAAGCTGATTCAGGAAATGAAGGCGTCGGGGTCGATGCATATCATTCTCTGTTCGCACCTGCTGCGCGATGTGGAGGAGACCTGCGAGGAAGTCATGATTCTGAAGCAGGGTCGCGTGGTGCACATCAGCAATCTCGAAGAAGAGCGGCGTCTGAACAAGCGGTTCCTGGAGCTGGAAACATTCGGGACGCAGAATGGTTTTCTGGACGCGGCGCGAGCGCTTGGCTGCGAGTGCGCGGATTTGGGGAACGGACGAATCAAGATGGTGCTGGGAGAAGGCGTGGACGTGCGCAACATTTATCAACTGGCCGCCGAGCGCAATCTGCAATTGCGACGGTTAAGCAACCGGCGGGATTCGCTGGAAGACATTTTCCTGCGGGCGATGGAGAACTAGCCGATGGCGGTCTACAAGCGCAGTTATAAGTCGTATGCGGGTCCGATCACCGCGGAGTGGGCGCGGTTCTGGATCATCCCACGCTTTGCCTGGGCCGGGCTTTTCAAGCAGCGGCTGCTGACCATCCTGTACGTCATCTGCTTTTTCTATCCGCTGGGCGCGGCGCTGGTGATCTATTTCAACAGCAACATGAGTTTTCTGCGGCAGTACATTCCCGTGCCCGATAAGCTCATCAATATCGGCAACACGTTCTTCTTCACGTTTACCTCCGTGCAGTCAGCGCTGGGATTTATTCTGACGGCGTTGATCGGCCCGGGGCTGATCAGTCCGGACCTGGCCAATAATGCACTGCCGCTGTACTTCTGCCGGCCGCTGTCGCGAACGGGTTACGTGGTGGGGAAGATGACGGTGATCGCGGCGCTGCTGTCGCTGATCACGTGGATTCCCGGGTTGATGCTGTTCGGCTTGCAGGCGAGCCTGGCCGATGATGTGTGGTGGAACGAAAATGCGTACCTGGCGGGGAGCATCTTCTTTTCGAGCGTATTGTGGATTCTCGTGATCAGCGTGCTGGCGCTGGCGCTTTCCGCATGGGTGCGATGGAAAGTGATTGCGGGCGGATTGATGCTGGTGGTGCTTTTCGTCGGTTCGGCAATGGGGGAGATGGTGCGGCAGATTGCCCGTTCCGATTTCGGCCGGTATCTGGATCTTCCCTACAACATGTCGCGGATTTGGGGATCGCTGTTTCGCATCAGTGAAGATACGGGCTCCATTACGCTGGAGGAATCCATCGCCGTCGTGCTGGCGTTCAGCGCGTTCTGTATTTTTCTGTTGATGAAGAAAGTCCGCGCGTTTGAGGTGGTGCGATGAGCAGCGGCCACATCGTCTTTGAGAACGTGTCGAAGTTTTACGGTGAGGTGCTGGGGGTGAATCGCGTCACGCTGAGCATTCCGCCCGGCATTACCAGCCTGGTCGGCCCGAACGGTTCGGGAAAGACGACGCTGATGAATCTGATGACGGGGCTGCTGCGGCCGACCCGGGGACGCATCACGGTGTGTGGATTGCAGTCGACGGACCCGGAGAAATTTTTCCGGCTGGTGGGCTACTGTTCGCAGTTCGACAGCTTTCCCAAAGGTTTTACCGGGTTTGAATTCGTCTATTCGTTTCTGCGGTTGTTCGGGCATGGCCATTCCGAAGCGAGCAACATTGCCTGGTCGAGCATTGAACGCGTTGGCTTGCAGGAAGCGGCGAAACGCAAAATCGCCGGCTACAGCAAAGGGATGCGGCAGCGCATCCGGCTGGCACAGGCGATTGCCCACGATCCGAAAGTGCTCATTCTCGATGAGCCGTTGAACGGACTCGATCCGCTGGTGCGCGCCGAAACAATTGCGCTCTTTCGTGATTTTGCCCGGGAAGGGCGGCATCTGATTATTTCCAGCCACGTGCTGCATGAAGTGGACATCATCAGCGATCAGGTGATCCTATTGTCGAGCGGCTACGTTGTTGCGGAAGGGCAGATCAAGGCGGTGCGCGAGGAGATCGAAGAGCATCCCATGCAGATTCTGATCCGCTGCACGCGGCCGCAGGCGCTCGCCTCACGGCTCTTCGAACACGACCACATCGTGGAGGCGAAGGTGCATAGCGACGGCGGCGGATTGCTGATCAAGACGAAGTCGGCGGACCAGTTCTACCTGTTGCTGAACCAGGTGGCGCTGGGCGGCTTCGATATTCAGACGGTGGCTCCGGTGGACGATGATGTCAATTCCGTCTACGGCTATTTGATCGGGCAGGAGGAGGCCACGCGATGAATCCGCTTTGGCTGACGCAACTGTGGGCGGTGATGCGGCTGGAGTTGAAGAAGAGTTTCTTCAACCGGCGCAGTTTCTGGATTTACCTGCTGGCGCTGGCGCCGGTGGTGATCTTCGCGGGCCACGCCCTGGATGTTTCGGGCAAACGGGAGCATCGCGCCGCGATGGCCCAGCGGAATCCCGGGGTGACGGCGGAGAAGATGAAGCAGATCCGCCACGGCATGACGATGGACGACGTCACGAAACTGCTGGGGCCTCCGGCGGAAAAATTCACCACCAGCCGGCGGCGGGGCGTGCATCGCCAGACGTGGGTTTACACCGACGGCAGTTCGGAACTTCGGATTTATCTGGCGGACGAGGAAATTCGGGGCATCAACTATCGCGGTGGGTGCAACTTCGGGGAAGACACTATTATTTTCTCCGCCGTGTTCCAGTTTTTCTTTATCCGGCTGATGGTGTTTTTCGGGTGCGTGTTTGTGTTTATCAATCTGTTCCGCGGCGAGTTGCTGGACAAGAGCCTGCATTACTATCTGCTGGCCCCGGTGCGGCGTGAGATTGTGGTGGCCGGAAAGTTCCTCGCCGGGTTGCTGGCGACGTGCGTCATCTTCGGCACCAGCATTGCCGCGCAGTTTACGGTCATGAATCTGCATTTTGAGCCGCAGGTGGTGGAGCAGTACATGGCGCGCGGCGACGGATGGAGCCACCTGTTTTCCTATATCGGCGTCACGGCGCTGGCCTGTCTCGGCTATGGCACGGTGTTTCTTACGGCGGGCATCTTTCTCCGCAATCCGCTGATTCCCGCGGTGTCGATTGAAATCTGGGAATCCATTAACGGCATTTTGCCGGCCATGTTGCGGAAATTCAGCGTGATTTATTACCTGCGGTCGCTGACTCCCGTGGAAGTGCCGATTGACCGCAATGTGCCTCCGCCGATTGCGATGCTGGCGATCAATGTGGAACCGGTGGCGCCGTATGTCGCGGTGCTGGGTCTGTTGTGTGTATCGGCTGCGTTGTTGTTTATCGCGGCGCGCAGTGCACGGTCGCTGCAGATCAACTACGGGGCGGAGTGATTCAGCGGCGCAGGAAGAACGTTTCTTTATCGACATTCGCTGGCACGGCGACATCGAAGAAGCCGATCATCATTTCGCAGCGGCTGGGCTCGCAGTAAGTGACTTCGGCGGAGGGATCGGGATTGCGCGGATTCGCCGCCGAATTGTCCCAGTGCGCTTCGGCCTGCAATCGCGTCCCTTTCGGCAGGAGCCGGGGTGTGGCGAGCCAGTACTGCAATTGCCAGAAGAAATCATAGGGTTCGACCCTTAGGAGCGTTTCCGCGCGTCCGCCCGAAGCCACGATGCGATAGGTGAAGCTTTTCCCGCGCAGGTGTAGATGCGGCAGGAAGTTCAGCAGCAGCGCATCGCCGGGCAGCGTGCCGCTGACGGTTTCCACGTGGTCTTTCTCGAAGGGCGGTATGAGCAGGCGTGGTTGATTCAATTGCAGTGTGAGGACGTTGTGTTGTGGAGGGTCGCGGTGAAACCAAAGATCGACCTCGGGGCGGTCTTCGCTGGCGCGCCCGTAGGGGTTGTAGTGAATCTGCAGGACGATGTCCGAACCTGGCGCGATGCGGCGGCCCATATTGGCGGGCAATTCCATGGGCCGGATGCCGGGTGTGTAGACGGCCAGGATGTCGGCGGTGGTGACGCCTTCCTCAGGAGTTGCCGTGAAGAATTCGTTGGCGGGATGCTTCGCCAGCCACGTTGCCTGGGGAGGACGCACATAGACCACCAGATGGTGCACGGCGCGGCGGTCGGCGGGCCGCA
This sequence comes from uncultured Acidobacteriota bacterium, assembly GCA_937952345.1. Classification (GTDB taxonomy): domain Bacteria; phylum Acidobacteriota; class Terriglobia; order Bryobacterales; family Bryobacteraceae; genus CADEFT01. The sequence goes on along the minus strand of CALFYN010000268.1, from coordinate 11,840 downwards.
CCGCGACGTGGCGCACCCAGCGCTCTTCGGAAAAGCCGGGTTTGAGGATGATGTATTGGTATTCGAGTTCGGCTTGCGCGGGGATACGAATGCCTGGCGTAGTGAGGACCAGATCCGGCGCGGCGCGTTGCGGTTTCGGCGTGGCGGGGCGCGAACGCGGCTTTCCCTCGGGTGCTTTCGCATCGGCCCAGGCCTGAATCAGCGCGATCTCTTCCGCCGTCAGCGAAGGATCGTTGGAGAAGCGGCCCTCCCTGGCGAACCAGGGCGGCATCTTGCGCCGCAGCACCGATTCGCGGATGGCGCGCGCCCACGGGCGTACCTGCGCATACGTCTGCAGCGGCATCGGCGCGATCTCGCCTTTGCTGTGGCAACCCGTGCAATGCCGTTCCAGAATCGGCGCAATGCTGGTGTGATAGTCGGGGACAACGAGCATGGCCGCGGCCAGCAGAAGCATGCGCCCATGCTAGCATCGCGGCCCAGCGGTGGAGTCGTGCTAGCCTTTCCCTCGTGAGGAAGATTGGGATTCATGGTGCGGCGGGGGATGTACCGCTGATGCGCCGGATAGAGGAGCGGCTGCGAGAATCGCTGGGCTACGAGATTCGCATGGAAACAGGCGGCTGTTTCGTGGATGCGCTGGGTGCGTTTTGGGACGCCGATTTCATTGTGTCTCTGGTCTCGAAGCAGACTGCGCCCGCGCGATGGGTTCGCGAAGAGTGGCAACGCGCGCTGTGGGAGGAGCCGGAGGAGAACGGAAGCCGCGTCCTGTGCGTGCTGCTGGGAGATTGCCGGCATCCGGAGTTGATGGAGCGGCGGCGTCCCATGTATCGCTTTGTGGACGCTCGCAACGGCACGGATCACGTGGTGGCGTCGCTGCGCGAGTGGATCATGGAAGTGCGCCGCGGCGATCAACCGCGCCGCTTTCTGCCGGGTGAAGAGGCGCTCCCCGTGGACGATGGGGTGATGGAAGCCTGGCGCGAGCGCGCCGTCGAAATGCCCGGGATTGTTGCCGCGCAGGGTCCGGGCGGGGCAGGGAAGACCGATCTCGCGGTGGAATTCGCACGGCGCTTCCACCTGGAATTCGAGGATGTACTGTGGGTGCACTGCAGCGGCCGTAGCGGCGCGGAAACCGCCGGCGATGTGGCTTCCTTGCTGGATGTGAAATTGACGGCTGATACGGAGTCGAGCTGCGGCCGGCTGCGGCGGGCGATGAAGGACCGGCGTCTGATGCTAGTGCTGGATGGCGCAGACCGCGCGGGCCACCTGGAACTGCTTCCCGAAGGGGGGTGGACGTCCGCCATCGTTACGACGCGTATGGAGTTGAGCGAGTTCGAACCGGCGGTCTTGCGAAAACGCCGCGCCGGCAGACAGCAGGAATGGCATCCGGCACTGGGCGCTTGCCGGAAGGACGCGCTGTGGCCCGCGCTGTTGCATCGCATGGGTGTGCCGCTGGACGGGCTCATGTGGCTGGACCGGCAAGGCGGATGGATGCGGGCTCCGGGCTTTGCGGGCGTGGGGAACGATCCGGTCTGGGAGCGGCGGCATGCCGAGGCGGCGCTGTCGCTGGCGCGCGAAGATGCGGGAGAACAAATTCTGCCCGATTTGTTTTTGGCTCTGCGCCGGTTGCTGGCGAAGGGCGACCTGACGCTTGCCGCCGACGTGGCGCGGCGCGCCGAGCGTATTGCCCGGCTCGCGCACCGGGCTCCCGAACACGCGGAAATCCTCAGGCTGATGGCGGAGGCCGCTTGGGAAAAGGGCGACACCGCCATTTGCGACGCCTTCGCGCGCGATCTGGTTTCGGTGCTCGAAGACATGGACGATATCGCCGGTGCACGCATGTGGCACACACGCGTCAGCAGGGACAGCGGCCAGCAGATGCTGTTGCCGATGGAACTCGATTTCAGCCCAGTAGACTGGTGAGCGCGTCCATCGAAGCCGTCTGAATGGCATCGGCCTGCGCGATGGCTGCGCCATACAGAGTCAGCATGAAGAAGAGCATGCTGCCTGACGCGCCTGGTGCGGGTTCGCAGACAATCGAAACCAGCGCGTTGTTCCAGTTCTCGATGACACCGGCGAACGCGCGCTCGTCGTGAAGCAGCACCTTACCATGTATCCGTTCGACGCCGGGGCGGAACTCGTAGCGGCCATCCGGCGCCACCGTGATGGCGCTTTGAAACCGCACCCATGCTTCCGCTGCCGGATAAGGCGAAGGAATCATCAGTGTCATCGGCTTGGCCGGCTCACCCGGATGCATTTCGATGCCGTGCTTCATGACACGGAAAAATGTGGGCCACCCGCGCTTGGTCGATTCCAGCTCGGCGTCCCAGCCTTCCGTGTTTCCGAAGCCGGAGTGCACCAGCCGCAGCAGGGTCTTCCCCCCGTCTTTTGCTTCCAGGTAGTAGTCGACGGCGATCCGCCGCGGCGTGGCCTCCTGGCCTTGTTCCGCTGTCTCGGCGCCACAGGCGTAGGGATTGGCGCGATACTCCGTGAGGCAGAGATGCTCGTTGGCAACCCAGGTTTCAATCTTGTACGTTCCCTCCATGCCGGGGCCCCACGAGACGAAGATAGAGCCTCCTTCACCGGGTTCTACTTTGACGTCCGGCGCGAACCAGCGCGCGATGCCGTCGGCTTCGGCGATCGCTTTCCACACTTCGTTCGGTGGAGCGTCAATTTCAATGGAGACTTCGTAAGATCGGGGCTTGTCTTCGGACATTCGGTTTTACTCCAGGTTGAGATTTTGGGGTTGGGGTTCTTCGGTGCGTCCCAGCGCGGGATGCGCACCGAGCAGGAACCGGAAGGTGCGGCCGCCTTCCGCTTTCTCGTCGTGATAGCGCGAGACGAGTGCGGCAAGGGTTTGGGTGATCTCTTCGGCGAATGCATTGCGGTGCGCCGCCGAGGCGAAACGCACATCCACTTCGAGCGTCATCGTGGCGATGCGTTTGTTCTGCTTTTGGGCGCGCGCGGAAAGGATGGAAAGGTCACGGATGGTGCGCGCCGATTGCGCCAGCAGGTAGGCCGCGGACAGCTTGTCGGCAATGTGATCCGGGTTTGCGCCGAGGCTGCCCAGCACGAGCGGGCTGAGCATGTAGGAACGGGCCTTGGCGCGCACCACGCGCTCGATGCAGTTGCCTTTGCGTCTTTCTTCGAACAATTCGACAAAGCCCTCCCGTTCGAGTTCGCGCAGATGATAGTTCACCTGCTGGCGGGGGAGAGAGAGACGGCGTGCGATTCCAGCGGCCGAATCGGGGGACTCCAGCAATTCCAGAATGCGCAGGCGTGCCGGCGAAAGCAGTGCGGCGGCAGCTTGCGGGGATTGGACGAGTTGGAGCGCGGCCGGGGCGGACATAGAGCCATTCTTCACCGAAAGCAATCCAATGTCAAGACAATTTAATTTTTCGGTAGATGGGGCATGGTACCCTAGGAATTTACATGTCCGATCACAAACTGCAGGTCATTCCCCTGGGCGGGCTGGGGGAGTTTGGAATGAACTGCCTGGCCTTACGATACGACGATGACATTATCGTCATCGACGCGGGGATGATGTTCCCCGACGCCGAGTTGATGGGTGTCGATGTCGTGATTCCGGATCTCACCTACCTGGTGGAGAACCGGGAGAAGGTGCGGGCTCTGATTCTTACGCACGGGCACGAGGATCACATTGGCGGAGTGCCGTTTTTCCTCCGCCAGTTGAATGTTCCGGTGTACGGCACCGCGCTCACGCTGGCGCTGGTGGAACGCCGCCTGGAAGAGCACGAATTAGGGTTCGAGCCGGAGTTGCACGAAGTGAAGCCCGGCGATGAGATTGAGGCCGGCCCGTTCACGGTGGAATGCATTCACGTCACGCATTCCATCACCAGTTCGCTGGCATTGGGTATTCGGACGCCGCTCGGATTGATCGTGCACACGGGCGATTTCAAGATCGACCAGACGCCGATGGACGACATCCCCTTCGATCTGCACAAATTCGCGGAATACGGCCGCGAAGGCGTGCTGCTGTTGCTTTCCGATTCCACCAACGTCGACCGGCCGGGCTTCACCGAGAGTGAGCGCGCGGTGCGGCCGCGAATGGAAGACCTGTTCCGCCGCGCGGATGGACGGCTGGTGATTTCCTGCTTTTCCAGTTCCATCCATCGCATGCAGCACATTCTCGATCTGGCGAAAGAGAGCGGGCGCAAGGTGGCGTTTCTCGGCAGGAGCATGGTCAGTGTCAGCGAGATCTCGCATAATCTGGGGCTGCTCCACATCCCGGACAACATCTTGCTGCGCCCGCAGGACATCATGCAGGTACCCGCGGACAAAGTTTGTGTCGCCATCAGCGGGACGCAGGGCGAACCGATGTCGGCCATGGCTCGCGTGGCCGTGGACAATCACAAGCATTTGTCCATCCGGCCGCGGGACATGGTGGTGCTGAGCGCACGCATCATTCCCGGCAATGAGAAGCCGATTTACCGCATGATCAACCACCTGGCGCGCCGCGGCAGCGAGGTGGTGTACGGGTCTATGAATCCGCCGGTGCACGTTTCCGGGCATGCCAGCGTGGAAGAGCTGAAGCTGATTCTGGCACTGGTCAAGCCGCAGTACTTCATGCCTGTGCACGGCGAATACCGCCAGTTGGTGAAGCATGCCAAGCTTGCCTCCGATGTGGTGGGCGCCCATATCGACGACAGCTTCGTCATTGAATCCGGCGAAACGCTGGTCATCGACAAGCGCGGTGCGAAGAAGGGTGAGCCCGTATCTGTCGGGCGCGTGTGCATTGACTCGGGAAGCGTGGACGAGGTGGTGGAAGACATGGTCATCCGTGACCGCCGCCATCTTTCCGAAGACGGATTCGTGTTGCCGATCATCGCCATCAACAAGCACACGGGCAAGAGCGAGACGCTGCCGGAGATCGTTTCCCGCGGCTTCAAATCGCTGGAAGACGCCAGCGACCTGATGAAAGAGGCGCGCCAAGTGGTGGCCCGCACGCTGGAAAATTCCAGCGCCGAAGAGCGCACCGATTGGGGCGTGATGCAGGAGAAGATCCGCACCGATCTACGGCGCTTCATCAACAAGCAGACATCACGGCGGCCGTTGATCATGCCCGTGATTCTGGAGGTTTAACCGCAACAGGCCATGGCAGTACCTGAAACGTATCTGGAAGACGCTTCCGGCTATAAGGGCAAGGCGTCGGATTTATTTGTTCCCGCAACGGAAGCGGAATTGATCGAAGTGCTGGCGAAAGCCCGCGCCTCGCGCACGCCGGTGACGGTATCGGGCGCAGGCACCGGCGTTGTCGGCGGGCGTTGCGCGCACGGTGGTTGGGTGATTTCGATGGAGAAGTTCCGGCGGCTGGAGATTCACTCCGGTTACGCAATTGCCGGCGCGGGTGTGCTGCTCAGCGAGATTCAATCGGCGGCGGCGCAGCAAGGCCAGCTCTACGCGCCCGATCCGACGGAGAATAGCTCCGCCATCGGTGGGAACATCGCGGCCAACGCCAGCGGATCGCGCAGCTTCCGTTATGGCGATACACGCCGGCATGTGCGCGCCTTGCGTGTTGTGCGAATGGACGGCACGGTGCTGGAACTGCGCCGCGGGCAACCGGTTCCCTTCGATGTGCCGGCGATTCCCATGCCCCCCACTACGAAGCATTCAGCCGGATACTGGCTGAAGCCGGGCATGGATTACCTGGATCTGTTCATCGGCTCGGAAGGAACGCTGGGGATTGTCACCGAAGCGGAGTTGCAACTGCTAGCCGCGCCGAAACATTTATTGACCGGCGTGATTTTCTTCACGGGCGACGAGGCGGCGCTGGCCGCGGTGGAGGCATGGCGCGGCATCCCGAAACTGCAGATGCTCGAGTATATCGATGCGCCCTCGCTCGATCTGCTTCGTTCGCGTTTCGAAGATATTCCCCGCGAGGCCCGCGCCGCGCTGTTGATCGAACAGGAACTGGATCGCGAAGATTCCGATGACATCGATGCCTGGGCCGATCGTCTGATCGAGTCAGGCTCGTTGGATGAGGCATCCTGGTTCGCCGCCACGGCAGCGGATCGCGAACGCTTCCGCAAGTTTCGCCACGCGCTACCGGAGTTGGTGAACGACACGGTGCGCAAGAACGGCTATCTGAAACAGAACTCCGATTACGCGGTGCCGGTGGAACAGAACGGCGAGATGCTGCGCATCTATCGCGAGCGCCTGGAGGCGGAACTCCCCGGGCGCTATGTGATCTTCGGCCACATCGGCGATGCCCATGTGCACATCAACATCCTGCCCGCTTCGCAGGAAGAGTTCGATCGCGGGAAGGCGCTGATGGTGGATCTGGCCCGTGAAGCGGTGCGACTGGGCGGCACGGTAGGCGCCGAGCACGGTTTAGGGAAGCGCAAACGGCACCTGTTGGAACTGCAGTATTCGCCGGCCGACATGGAGGCGATGCGCGCCGTGAAAAGCCGTTTCGACCCCGGCTGGCTGCTGGGCCGCGACACGCTGTTCGCCGCGCCCGCTATGCTACCCTCCGAAGGATGAAACATTTCTCCGCTGTGCTGTTTTTGGCACTGGCGGCTTGGGCGGAAGCGCCCACGGCTGCTTTTGTGCCGGCGGACTACGTCGTTCCGAAAGAATGGAAAACCAAAAAGTATAAGCTGGTCCCGCTCTCACCGGCCATCGTCCGACAGGACTACGAAGCCTACATGAGCAGCATTGACCACTTGCGCAAGACGTTCAGCGACGGGCGCTGGCCGAGTCCCGGCATCACCATGGATGAGGCGATGAAGGACATGCAGAATGAGGAAGCCCGGTTTCAATCCCGCAAGTCGTTCGCCTATGGCGTGCTGACGCTCGACGGCAAGAAGGAATGGGGCTCGGTTTATGTGCGCCCTTCCCGCAAGGCCGGATATGACGCCATGGTGACGATGTGGGTGACCCAGGAGATGTTCGACAAAGGCTTTGAAGACGAACTGTTCCGAGACGTGAAACAGTGGATCGCTTCCGCCTGGCCGTTTGCCAAGGTAGCCTATCCAGGCAAGCAGATCTCCAAGGCGGATTGGGCGAAATTGCCCGACAAACAGTAGTTTCGCGCGGGGGCCTCGCCGCAGCGTGATACAGTGAGCGGAGGGCCCCCATTCATGCATCCAAGACGCGAATTTCTTCAACTGGCCATCGCCGCCGCCGTTGCCTCCAAGGCCGACGCCGCGCCCGAAAGCGCCAAGGGCGAGTGGCGGAACAAGCAATCCGGCATGGCCTACCGCAAACTGGGCCGCACCGGCTTCTTCATTTCCGAAGTCGTGATGGGCGGCAATCTCATCAGCCCCACCAATCATGAGCATGTGTATTGGGCGCTGGATCAGGGATTGAATTATCTCGATACCGCGCCGGCGTACGGCAACACGGCCAGCGAGCGCGGATACGCCCACGTGCTGAAATCCCGCAAGCGCGATTCTTTTTTCCTGAACACGAAGATCAGCCTCTGGGATATCAACCGCAGCGCCCTTTACCAGCAGATCTTCCAAAGCCTGCCGGAAAGCGAGCAGAAGAAGTTGCGCTCGGCGGCGCAGGAAGAGATCGAGCGGCGGCGCGCACTGCACCCGGATTACCTCGTCAACTACTTCGCCTCCCAACGCGGCGAAGTGGAGCACTCCGCGCTGGCCGATGTGATGGAGAAAAAGTACGGCCGCCAGGTGGATCGCGACAAGAACTACAAGCAACTCATCCTCAAATCGATGGATGAGAGCCTGCAGCGCCTGGGCACCGATCACACCGATATCCTGATGTGTCCGCACGGCGCCTCGTCGGGCTACGAGCTCACGAATTACCCCGAGATCTTCGATGCCTTCGAGATCCTGCGCAAGGCGGGCAAAGTGCGCTATCTCGGCGTATCCGCGCACAGCGATACCGGCGGTGTGCTGGAAGCCGCGGCGGCTTCGGGCAAATACTCCGCCGCGATGGTGGCGTACAACATCGTGAATCATGGCTACGTGGATGCGGCGCTCGCCAAGGCGCACGCAGCCGGTGTCGGGGTGATCGCCATGAAGGTCGCGCGCGCCGTGCATAACGGCCGCAACAACGGCACCATCGATCCGCCGGAGCGCGTCGCTAAGATACAAACGGCCGTCGGTGGCCCGCTCAAGGTTCCGCAAAAAGCCTATGTCTGGGCGTTGCGCAATGCAAAGCTGACCGCAGTGATCTCAGAGATGGGGAATGCGGCCGTGACGAAAGACAACCTGCCGCTGGCCGGCCGCAAAGGCTGACGCCTACTGCACCTGGCCGTAGATGGGAATGAGGCCTCCGTTAATTTCGGATGCCGCCTCGGAGGCCAGGAACATGATCAACTGCGCCACAGAACCGGGATTGACCCACTTTGTATAATCCCAATCGGGCATCGTCGCGCGGTTTGACGGCGTGTCGATAATGCTGGGAAGAATGGCATTCACGGTAACGCCCGTGCCGCGGCATTCCAGCGCCATCACGCGAATCAGCGCATGCATCGCCGCTTTGGAGACATGATAGGCGCCCATCTTCGGCAGCGGATCCACACCCACCTTTGACCCGATCGCAATGATGCGTCCCCGCCCTTGCGCCAGCATGTGCGGCAAAACTTCGCGGCCCAGATTGAACATGGAATGCAGATTCATGTTCATCATCCGGTACCACGCTTCGTCGCTGGTCATGGCGATGGGAGTGCCGGCCTCATATCCACCCACCAGGTGCACCAGTTTGTCGATGCGCTTGTGCTTCTCGAGGGTGGAGCTTACGGCGCGGCGGCACTGCTCGGGGTCCACCAGGTCGAGCTCCAGGGGCAGCACGCGCTCGCTCGAAGGCTTCTTTTCCCATTCGAGCGCGACTCCGACAACGTGCGCTCCCCCATCCAGGAAGTGGCGGGTAACCATCTCCCCTAAACCACCGGTGGCGCCGGTGAGCAGCACCACCTGATCGCGAAATTCGGCCATGACGTATCAGGCTACCATGCGCGGGCGTCAGTGCGCTTCAAAGAGATGCGTGATTTGGGGGAAACCGTTCATTGCCAGCCGGCAACTGGCTCCGTCGCCCCACCAGCGCGGTGCATGCCAAGTGAAAGGCGGCACGTAGACCACGTCGCCTTCCTCGGCGATCACGACGCCCACCTTCTCGATCGGGTAGCGAATCTTGCCGCTCATGATCAGCCAGTATTCGGCGCCTTCCGGATGATAGTGCCCCTTGTTTTTCTCATCGAGCGGCGGCAACTTGGAGTTGTACCCGTAGATGAAATTGGCCGTGCCGCGGTCATCCTGCACAATGCGGATGGTGCCTTTCAACTCGCCTCTGTCGATCTTGCCCGCCACCTCATCGTAGGTGACATGCGGCTTGTTGTTGTGCAGCCAGACGCCCTTGACGCGGCTGTTGTACTGCGTCTTGATGAACTCGAAGCCGGGCAGTTTCGGCGCATCGGCCAGATCCGCGTACAGCGTCTTCGCACCGGCGACGTTCGTCTCGAAGATCAGCGCCGGCGTGGAGCCTGTCACTTCGTAAGAAAAGAACGTCTGGAACGGCACCTGCACCATCGAGCCCTTTTTCGCGGTGACGGGGGGAGTGTCCTCAATGTCAAAGCGCACCTCGCCATCCATCACCACCCACCAGGCGCGCGTATCGGGATGCATCGCCTTGGGATGCTTTGTTCCCGGCGGCAGAAAGAGGTATTCGCTGTGCAGGTGCTTGTCGTTGACAATCACTTCGCGCCATTGCTTCTTGCCCTTGTGCTTCGCCTTGAGGTCGGCGAGTTTGGTGTGCGGCTTGTGCGGCGCCGTGTATTGCGCGGGTTGCCCTTTGGGCGCGTAAACGATCTGGGCGGAGACTAGCGCGGCTCCGCATGCGGCGAGGTACAGGAGTTTCATTGCGGCTGATCTCGGATTCTACCAGCATGCGGGCTATCATGGAAGGCGATGGCGAATATTCTCCCCCGCTTGCGAATGAATCTGGACTTCATGCCTTCTCCCGTTGAGGACAGGCCGGGGTTGCTGATTCGCGATCCGTTTCAATACTCCGAAGTGACCTTGATTGTGCCGCCGGTGCTGGTGGAATGCCTGGAGTATTTCGACGGCGAGCGCACGGCCGAAGACCTGCGTGCGGCGCTGTTTCAGATCACCGGCGATCTGCGCGTCGGCGAATTGCAGTCGCACCTCATGGAAAGCCTCAAGCAAGCCGGCTTTCTGGAAGACGAGGTCTACGAGGGACTGCGCGAGGAGCGGGAAAAAGGCTTCGCCGAATCGCCGGAGCGCTATCCCGCGCATGTCGGGTCGGCTTATCCCGAAGACGTGGAGGAGCTGCGGCAAACGATGTTGCGCTACTGCGATGGCAACGGCCTAGCGCCCGCGGATCTGGTTGGCGTGGCGGCGCCGCATGTTTCGCCCGAGGGTGGCTGGCAATCCTACCGCGCGGCCTATGCCGGCTTGCGCAAGGAAGATTATGCCGATCGCACGTTCGTCATTCTGGGCACTTCGCACTATGGCGAATCGGAAAAATTCGGATTAACGCGGAAGACGTGGAGCACTCCTTGGGGCAATGCGCGCCCGGCGACGGAACTGATTGAAGAACTGGCTAACAAGGCGCCCAACGCGGTGAACATGGAAGATTACTGCATCGCCTTTGAGCATTCCGTCGAGTTTCAGGTTGTGTTCCTCCAATACCTGTTCGGTCCGGATATCCGCATCCTGCCGGTGCTCTGCGGTGCATTCGCGAAGTCCATCTACACCGGCGGCATGCCGGAGGATGATGAGAACGTGAACCGGTTTCTGGGCACGCTGGGCGAGATCGGCGCCAGGGAAGGGAACAAGCTGATGTGGGTGCTGGGGGTCGACATGGCGCATATGGGACGGCGCTACGGCGACAACATCACCGCGATCGCTGATGTGGGGGAAATGGCCGCGGTCTCCGCGCGCGATCGCCTGCGGATCGATGCCATCAACTCCGGCGATGCGAAAGGCTACTGGGATCTGGTGCAGGATCGCCGCGACGATTTGAAATGGTGCGGATCCTCTCCCTTCTACACGTTCCTGCGCACCATGCCCGGGCTTCGCGGTACGCTGCAGCGTTACGAGCAGTGGAACATCGATCCGCAGAGTGTCGTCAGTTTCGCCGGAATGCAGTTCTCACGATGAGAGCCTGTCTGCTTCTTCTGATGGCCTGCGCGGCGGCCAGCGCGGCCGACGCGGTGAAGATCTGGGACCGCGCTCCCTACAATGCTTTTACGGATATCGCTTTCTACGGCGGGCGCTGGGTCTGCGTCTTCCGCGAAGCCCCGTCTCATTTTCCCAAGGATGGCGAAGGTATCATCCGCGTCATCGGCAGTACGGACGGCAGCCGGTGGGATTCCATTGCCGAGCTTCGCATGGCGGGCAAGGATCTTCGCGATCCGAAGTTGTCCGTCACTCCGCGAGGCGAACTGATGCTCGCCGCCGGCGCGGTGATCCCCGATGAAAAAGCCAAGCCGCGCGTGCAGACGGTGGCATGGTTCTCACGTGATGCCGAGCGCTGGGGCGATGCGGTGCCCATTGGCGAAGCAGGCTTCTGGCTCTGGCGCATCACGTGGCACAACGGGACAGCCTACAGCCTGGCGTATCAGGGCGGGCGCACCGGCGTCATGCGGCTCTATTCCTCCAAGGACGGCCGCGCATTCACAACCGTCGTCCCTGATTTGAAACTGCCGGATTTTCCCAATGAAGCGACGCTGCTGTTCCAAAACAACGGAACAGCATATTGTTTTGTGCGGCGGGAGGGCGGATCCATGTCAGCGATGCTCGGATGGAGCCAGCCGCCCTACACGCAATGGACGTGGAAGGACCTGGGCCGCCGCGCCGGCAGCCCGCATTTTGTCAATTCACCCGATGGACGCATGA
>CALFYN010000267.1 GCA_937952345.1 uncultured Acidobacteriota bacterium | reverse complement strand
CCAGATGCACGATCGAGTTGGTCCGCAGAGGCCGCGAACCGTGCCCCGCCGGCCCGCTTGCCACCAGTTTCACGGCTTACGGAATCTTCTCAGCCGTGTCAACGGAAACATACCGAAGTTTTCCTCCAGTCCGAACACCGCCTCCCGCTTCCGCTAGGCAATACTCAGCGTCGATCTTGGGATAGTGATTCTCCACCATGTACTTGATCCCAAAGCGCACGTTGCCTTCCTCGCCCGCCTCCGCAAGAAAAATCACATCGCGATCGAGCGGAACCTTCCAACGCTTCAGCAGCAGCATTGTCATCAGGCACGCCACCACGTTGTCTTTGTCGTCCAGCGTCCCGCGCCCATACACATAACCGCCGTTGCGCGTCGCGCCGAAGGGCGGAAACGTCCACTTCTTCGGATCCACATTCACTACATCGGTATGCCCCATCAGCAGCAACGGCCGTTTCGCTCCGCTTCCCTTCAACCGCGCCACCAGGTTCGGCCGCTGCGGGTCGCGTCCCAGAACTTCGTTCGGGATTCCTTCGGCGTCCAGCACCTTCTTCAGGTACTCCACAGCCGGAAGCTCAACACCTGGGGGGTCGCTCGTATCCAATCTCAGAATCGCCTGGTAATGCCGCATCGATTCTTCTTCCACGGCGCGCCAATCCGGCATCTGCGCCCCTGCCGGCACGCACGCAATCATCAACACAAGCGACAGCAACATGCGCTCTATTCTACCGCCTGTGATATCCGCCGCGGCCCGTTTCCGCATTGTGCATATAGATGCCGGAAAAACGGCACAAACATCCCGGAGGAGTCATGGCTCACCTGTTCATCCCTACGCCCAATGAGGAGCAACTACCCGTCTTTTTCAACGTGGATGGCGCCGTAGGCGCGCAACCTGCTTCCAACAATCGTGAAGATGTGCTGCTGGTACAGTTCGCCTTGAGCGTCATTGCCGGCAATCCTGCCGCATCCACACACCCCGATTTCCTCGCTGCGGCGAAAGCCGTCAGGATCACCGGAGTTATGGACAAAGAAACCATCCACGCCATCCGCCAACTGCAGTTGAAAAACTCCATGCCTGGCGCCATCGCCGATGGTCGTGTCAGCCCCGCCAGAACCGGCGTCAGCTACGGGCAATCGGCCTACTCGATCGCCGTCCTCATGAACTCCCTCCAAAATCGCAATGTCGATATTCGGCCGCGGATCGACAAGATACCGGGATGCCCCGCGGAACTCGCCGCCATGGTAAAGCGCACCGTCGCCGGCATATAGCCCGGGTCACTGATTCTGCGCTGGCTCGCGAAACGATCGTTCCAAAATATCCTTCACATCCGTCGATACCGGCCCATCCCTCCACAGCCAGCGCATCATTTCCGGAAGAATCGCGCCACCCTGCTTCTGCCCATGCCGTCCGATTCCCCACGTGTAGTTGAGATCGTAACCTTTGTCCCGCAACGCTTCCATCAGCCGCACGTTCTGATAAAACCAATCCCGTGTCTGATCGTAAGACCCATCGCGACGCTGCCCGCGATTGTCATTCCGCCCGTCCTGCAAAAACACACGCAGTGGCTTCTTCTCGCTCTTGCGCACGATATCCGCATAGGCGTGCCCGCCGCGCAGATTGACAAAACTCCCCACAATGCTCAGCACCTTTCGAAAATGCTCCGGCCGCTCCCATGCCACCGTGAACGCCGCAATCGCCCCCGAACTCGCGCCGCCAATGCCGTGATCTTCCGGCCGCTTTGAGATGTTGTACTCCTTGTACAACACCGGTAGCAATTCATCGACAATCACCCGTGCGTACTTGTCATCCAGCGAGTTGTACTCCGCCGGCCGGTTCGTATTCCTATCCCCCCAGTCTCTCGGATGCGGCTCCGGCTGTTCCGGCGTACGCCCCGGATTAATAAATACTCCGATCATCACCGGGATCTCCCGCCGGTAAATCAGATTATCCATGACGTTTTGCGCCCGCACATCCCCCTCGGCATACTTGAACGCCTGCCCATCGTTGAAGATCATCAGGCAGGCGGGGGACTTCCCGTCATACTGCGCCGGCACGTACACCCAATAGGTGTGCTGCGTCCCCGGATAAGCCTGGCTCGGCAGCGTGAATGGCCCGTCGATGCGGCCTTTCGGCACACCCTCCTGCGCCAGGGAATCCGGCCCAAGCCGGTAATGGATATCAGTGTTCGGCCCTTGCGGCCCCTGCGCAAAAGCGACCAAAGCACCCAGCAACGAAGCCCAGACAAGATGCATGACCGGCAACGTACCACACGCCGCCCGTCGAGTACAATAACGGGATACCATGCAACGCCGATCCTTCCTTGCCGCGTCCGCAAGCCTCGTCCAGGCTGCCGCGCAGTCGCCCATCCCGATCATCGACACCCATATTCACCTCTTTGATCCCACGCGCCCGCAAGGAGTCCCATGGCCACCGAAAGACGCCATCTTCTACAAGCCCACTTATCCGAAGCAACTGCGCGAAGTGAGCAAAGGCCTCGGCGTCGTCGGCGCCATCGAAGTGGAATGTAGTCCCTGGTTCGACGACAACCAATGGGTGCTCGATGTCTGTGAGAAAGACACGATCATGGTCGGTTATATCGGCGATCTCGAACCCCTCAAACCCGAGTTCCGCTCCCATCTCGACCGCTTCACGAAAAACAAGCTGTTCCGCGGCATTCGCTACGCCTACCTCTGGGGCCGCGATTTCCGCGCCGACATGGCCAAGCCCGAATTCATCACCGGCATGAAGGATTTTGCCGCCCGCGGGCTCACCCTCGACACCGCGAATCCCAGCGTCAAGATGCTCGAGGACGTGCTCCGCATCACGGATAGGATCCCGGATCTGAAAGTCGTCATCGACCATCTGCCGAAAGTCGAAATTCCCCCGAACCGCACACCCTACGTCAACGCCATCCGCGAACTGGCCAAGCGGCCGAAAATCTGGGTCAAAGTCTCGGCGGTGCTGGCCAAGGACAGCACGGGGAAGTTCCGCCACGATATCGCCTTCTACAAGCCCAGACTCGACGAAATCTACGACACCTTCGGGCAGGACAAATTGCTCTTCGGCAGCGACTGGCCGAACAGCGAGCCCACTGGTAACTACTCGCAGGTGCTAGCCATCGTGCGCGAATACTTCAACGGCAAAGGCCGTGCCGTGGCTGAAAAGTATTTCTGGAAGAACTCCGTCGCCGCTTATCGCTGGATCAAGCGCGACGCCGCTCAGCCTTCAGCGTAACGGCCGGATCTTGATCGCCCGGAACCACGCCGCGTCGTTATGATTCTGCAGCGCGATCGGTGTGCTCAACTTCGGTACTTCCGACAGCGCCTTGTAGATCGGGGATGCCGTGGTCCATCGCTTCGCCGCCTTGGCGCTCGCTTCCGGTGACCCGAGTTCGCCCTCCACCACCTTCACACCGTTCAGCCAGTGTTCGATATGCTTCCCCCGCACCACAACGCGGGCCTCGTTGAATTCGCCCGGCGCCCGGGCCGCCGCCTTGCTTACCGCAATCATGTCGTACAACGCCCCCGCCTGATAATATCCGCCGCGCCGCGCATCGGCGTGCCCGGAATCGTCGATCACCTGATATTCAAACCCGACGATGTACTCCTGCGTCGCTTCCCCGCGCGGCACAGCTCGCGAGGCAATCGCATCATTCGCCAAGTCCTCAAACCGCTTGAACTTCCCTGCACGCAGCTTTCGCTCATCAATAAAGAAGCGATCCTGAATCCGGTACTTCAGCCCGCTATTCCCGCCGGGCGAGATCTTCCATTGAAACGAGAGTTCGAAGTCACCGAAAGATTCCTTGGTGAACAGATCCTCCCGCAGCCCAGGTTTTGGCTGCGCTTTCAGGCATCCATCTTCAATTGTCCACGATGCTCCCGGTGGCGATTTCTTACCCGGATCGTCCCACCCCCGGAACGTCTTCCCGTCAAACAGCAGCTTCCATCCAGCAGCCTTCTCCGCGGGAGTCAGGCTGTTCGGATCGGCTGCTGGCAGCGTCATGCACGCGAGCGCGAGCAACGTGGCGTATCTCATCCCGATCAGAATACCAGACAGGGGCCGCCATCTGAGACAATCGCGCTATGCCATCGAGACTGTTTCCGCTTTTCCTCCTCGCTCTTGCCGCAATGGCCCAACCTTCGGGATTAGGCCAGGGATGGCTCCCGGAATTCGATCACGCTGCCGGCCAACTCCAGGCCCTGGCGGACGCCATTCCAGCCGAAAAATATGGCTGGCGTCCCAGCCCCGGTGTCCGCTCCGTCAGTGAGGTCCTCATGCATGTCGCCCTCGGAAACTACTATCTACTCGACCAGGCCGGCGCAAAGATTCCCGAAAACACCCCGCCCATCGCACCGGGTCTCGAAAAGAAAACCGTAAAGAAAGAGGAAGTCCTCCGCTGGCTCCACCGATCCTTCGACGCCGTTCGCCGCGGCTACGCGACCACCGATCGTACCCGCAAACTACAGTTCTTCGGGAAACCCTCCACCGCGGACCAGGTTTTCCTCAGAATGCTCGTGCACAATCATGAGCACATGGGCCAAATGATTGCCTATGCCCGGACCATCGGCGTGGTCCCGCCTTGGACAAAAAAGTGATATCCGCCCTAAGGCTGCGGTGCCCCGGCAGCGAGAAACTCCTTCCCGGCCGCCGTCAACCGGTAGGTAGGCTCCGGCGCTGGCATGTCCGGCAACCGGAACTTCGGCGCCTCAAGCGAAAGGTAACCTTGCGCCACCAGTTCGTCCAGGCGCTTCTTGCGTTCTTCATCGCCACCCGCATGAAGGCCACCGGCTACCTCCACCATGTGAAGCAGTCCAACTGAGATCGGGTCCATAGCGATTCCATGGTAGACCCGTTTGCCCGCGCTGACAATAGCCGGCAGTAGCGACCCGCGAGTATCGCCACGCGAAAATTGTGCTATCCTGCAAACCTGGTTTTCAGATCCTTTAATATTAATTAGCGCCAAGTTGTCTCGCCGATCGCCTGGAGGTTAGCTCGTGTTACGTGCATCGCTTTCTCTATTCACCCTCATTGTGTGCCTCGTAGCCCAAACCGGAACCGCCCGCCTGCGTGGTGTCGTGCTCGACGGC